>JANMWU010000461.1:0-5196 GCA_031380785.1 Gemmatimonadaceae bacterium | reverse complement strand
GCGCGGATATGCTCGGCGCTGGCCTGCACATCAGT
The DNA here is from genome assembly GCA_031380785.1 of Gemmatimonadaceae bacterium. Classification (GTDB taxonomy): domain Bacteria; phylum Gemmatimonadota; class Gemmatimonadetes; order Gemmatimonadales; family Gemmatimonadaceae; genus JACMLX01. Next base: position 5,161 of record JANMWU010000461.1, on the reverse strand, counting down.
CACCGATGTCAGTCCTGCGGCTGTCAGCAGCTTCGAGATGTATTGCATGCCGAGTCGCGCGCGCTCGCGCTCCTGCTCATCGGTGAACACTTCGTACTTGCCGACGCGCGCGATAATTTCCAGCGCTTTCTCGGCCGCACGACCGGTAAGATCGCCATTTGCGTCGCGAAAAAAACGGCCGTGCTCTGGGTCTGGTGTATCGCGTGTGATGCCGGCGAGTTCGAGCGCCCTGCTGTTGTACCACGCCGTATGTCCGCCGCGATGGGCGACGATGATCGGGTGCTGACTGGAGACAGAGTCGAGATCCTGCCGAACCAGCGGCGTCGCATCAGTCAGCTTGGTATCGTCGAACATGAAACCTTCCACCCAGAAACCAGGCGGCGTCTGCGCGGCGCGCTTGCGCAGGTTCTCCAGCAGCACCGCCTTGCTGCGCACATTCGCATTGGCGGAGTAGAGTTCACCCACGCCACTTGGATGGCAGTGCGAGTCAATAAAGCCTGGCGTTATGGTATGCCCGCCGGCGTTCACGATCTTCGTGTTCGGTCCTGCAAGGTTTCGGATATCGGCCGTGGTGCCGACGGCCAGAAACCTGCCTTCGCGTATTGCGAAGGCTTGTGCGCGCGGCGCGGCAGGGTCGCTGGTGAGCACACGAGCGTTGATGACGATGAGGTCTGCGACAATTCCACCGCCTTTCGCGACCAGTGCGGTCGGTCCGGCGATCGGCGTTGTGGCCAAGCCGAGCGCACGTTTCGGCAGCACGGCCGCGCCAGCCAGCAACGCTGAAATCGAGAGGAATTCCTTGCGTGTCACCTTCGACATCGGATCTCCCTGGAGGGCGCGTGAGGACGCTTCATTCGATTTCCCGTCGGCCGGAGCCGAAGGCGAGATAGATAGCGCCGGAAACAAGTCCGATCGACGCCGCGACGACAAAAGGCGTGTTGTAGTTGCCGGTGCGATCTACCAGCCAGCCCGTGATCGCGACGCCGACGATGCCGGGAATGGTGGCGAAGGTGTTGCTCACGCTCCAGATGACGTCGGCGTATCGGGGCGCAATATCGAAGCCGTTGGCCGGGAAGCCCGCCTGACAGATTCCGAGCATCCCTGAAGCGCAACACATCACCAGCACACCGGTCGTCGCCGAGCCAACGTGAGGCAGGATCAGGAGGCTCGCCGCGCAGCCAACGAGACCGCCGACTTGCAGCAGCTTCCGCACAAAGGTCGCGCTGCGCCCGGCGCTCAACATGTTGTCGGCCAGAATCCCCGAGACGTTCGCCATCACGAACGTCACCAGCCACGGCGCAGCCGACAACAGGCCGGCGTCGGTCAGCGACAGACCGAAGGTGGATTTGAAATAGCTGGGCAGCCACGCCAGCATCAGGTACAGAATCCAGTTGTTGGCGAAGTGACAGGCGAAGATCGCCCAGACTGGCGCCGAGCTGATGATGCGGGACCATGGTATTGCGGCGCGCGCTGCAACTGCATCGTGCGGAACATTCGGCGAACGTCCCGGTCGAATGCTGCTGAACCAGATCGCTGCCCACACCAGTCCCACCGCGCCGAACACGTAAAATGGCGACGGCCAGCCGTGCGAACGCACCAGCGCCCCGGTGAGCGGCAGTGAGACCACCGTGCCGAGTGACAGGCCGCTTACGCAGGTTGCCACCGCACGCGAGCGACGTTCAGCGGGCACCCATCGCTCAATCATGTTCACCGATGCGGGAAACACCGCCGCTTCACCGAGTCCGAGCGCGATGCGGGCTGCGATCAGGGCCGGGAATGAGAGTAGCGCTGCCGGCGGCGTCAGGATGGTGAATATCGACCACCACACGACGGCAACACCAAGCACGATTCTTCCGCCGTACTTGTTCGACAGTGCGCCGCTCACGATTTGCAGCAGCAGATAGCCGACAAAGAACGACGAGAGTACATACCCTTTCGTGGTCTCGGTCCAGCCGAACTGTTCCTTCATTGCGATCGACGCGACCGAGATATTGGTGCGATCGATGTACGCGATAAAGACTGCCGCGCTGCAGAGCAGCACGACGGTGTACCACGACTGCCAGCCCGTTGGCCGCGCGTCGGTGGCTGCAGAGGTCACGGGATACGCATTGCCTGTGGAAAAAGGACACACTCTCACTGCGGCGATCGTCGCAGCGACGCGGCGAGGCGATGATTGCCTGCGTCATTCTACAGCCGTGAACGCCGGCCCGCCGCCGCCCAAATCGCGATCGGGAAAAACGCGTCGTGACAGAAACCAACCTTTTGGCGAGTCGTAGTGACGAAGCAGCGGACCCCTCAACGGACACGCCCATGCTGCTCCCTTTGCTCGCACAGCTCGCACTCGCGACGCAGGCCCCTCTGGCACCGGCTGCGCCAGGCGCGCCGACGCGCGTGGTGCAAGCCACGCACGCGACCCGCGCGCCGGCCATCGATGGGCGGAACGACGACGCGATCTGGCAGTCGGCGCCGCGCGTCTCCGGCTTCAGGCAGTACCAGCCGAACATCGATATCGATCCGTCGATGCAGACGGAATTTCAGGTAGCGTATGACGCGCGCAATCTGTACGTGTTCGTGCGCATGTTCGACGCGCATCCAGACAGCATCATGCGCGCGCTGTCGCGCCGTGATGTGCGTGGGCCGTCAGATCAGGTCAAGGTCGTCATCGATTCCTATGACGACAAGCGCACCGGATTCCAGTTCGCCGTCAATCCGGACGGCGTGAAGCGCGACTACACGATCGCCAACGATGGAGACGAGGACGACTCGTGGAACGGTATCTGGGATGTGGCAACTCGCGTGGACAGTGCGGGCTGGACGGCCGAGTTCCGCATTCCGCTCTCGCAGTTGCGCTACGCCGGTGGCAGCAGGCACACGTTTGGTTTCGGCGTCTTTCGTGACATTGAACGGCGCAACGAACGAGACTCGTGGCCGGTGTTTTCACCGAAGAAGAACGGGTTCGCCTCGCAGCTCGGTGAACTGACGGATCTGGATGGCATAACCAGCGCGCGGCGTCTTGAAGTGGCGCCGTACGTCGTCACGCGCGACCTGCAGCGGGTGCGGGCGGACGATTCGTTCCGACGTGCAGGCGAAGTCTCCGTCGGTGCGGACATCAAGCTTGGCATCACGCCGAACATCACGCTCGACGCCACCATCAATCCCGACTTCGGCCAGGTTGAAGCTGATCCGGCGGTGCTGAACCTGACGGCATTCGAGACCTTCGTGCAGGAACAGCGGCCGTTCTTTGTCGCTGGCACCGGGTTGTATCAATTCAAGCTGAACTGCTACATCGTCGTTGATTGCAGCACCAATGAGGGATTGTTTTACTCGCGCCGCATAGGACGGTCACCAACGTTGCGCGACACCTACGGTGATGCGAGCACGCCAACGTCAACGCCGATCGCGGTCGCGACCAAGCTCACCGGGCGTACCGGCTCCGGTCTGTCGTTTGGCGTTCTGGACGCCGTGACGCAGCGTGTGCGCGGCTTGTCAAGCAGCGTGGCGGAGCCTAGCACAAACTACGCGGTGATCCGCGCCCAGCAGGAACTGCGCGGCGGTGAGTCGGACATCGGTTTCATCGCAACCGGCGTAAACCGCTCTCTCGATCCGAGCACCGACCAGCTGCTGCATCGCGCCGCATACACCGGTGGGCTCAGCCTGCGCCATCGGTTCTACAAGCAGCAGTACGAGTTCAATGCGCAGCTCACCGGTTCGCAGTTGCAAGGCGCGGCTGCGGATATCGCGCGCACCCAGCGGAACCCGGTGCACTACTTCCAGCAGCCCGGTGACGATCCGGGCGTGGATACCACTCGTACCACGCTCACCGGACATGAAGAGCAGCTCAAGTTCGGCAAATACGGCGGCGGAATCACACGCTTTGAAACGAGCCTTGTGCGTCAGTCGGCGGGATTCGATGTGAATGACATCGGCTTCCTGCGCCGAGCCGATAAGCTGGACTGGAGCTCGTGGGCGGCGCTCACGTTCCGCGAGGCTCATGGCATATATCTGTGGGCACAGCTGAACGGCAACCACTGGGAAGGGTGGAACACGTCCGGCACGCGGCTGGACAATGCGGTCAATTTCAACGGCCACATGGGACTCAGGAACAACTGGAATGTGCACCTCGGCGGGACCTTCGCGGGACTCACGCCAACGTATTGCGATCGCTGCGCGCGCGGCGGTCCGCTGCTTCGCAATTCAAAAGCTTTTTTCCCGTGGGGCGGTTTCAACACCGACTCGCGCAAGAAGGTCTCGGCCGGAATGTTTACGAACTTCCAGTTCCGCGACGAAGGCAAGTCGAACGGCGTGTCACTCAGCCCATACGTCAATGTCCGGCTCTCGACGCGTTTCCAGGCCACAGTCGGTGCTGACATCTCGTCGGATCACGACGACTCACAGTGGTACGGCAACTTCGACGATGGCGCGAACGCCACGCACTACTCATTCGCACACCTGAATCAGCGCACGATCGGCATCAGCACCCGCTTCAACTACACCTTCACGCCGAATCTCACACTTGAATTTTACGGGCAGCCGTTCGTGGCGAGGGGCACGTACTCGAATGTCCGGGAACTGAGTGGAAATCCGCGCGCTGCCTCGTTCGCCGATCGATTCGTGTCCTACACTGCTCCCGCAGGCACGGCAACGGAGTTCCGCTTCACCCAATTGCGCTCGAGCACTGTCGCGCGCTGGGAATACCGGCCCGGATCGACGCTGTTTCTGGTGTGGTCGCATGGGCGTTCCGATTCGTCGAACGACCGCTCAGGCCAGAGCTGGACCCGCGACTATCGTGACCTGTTTTCGCTGCACCCGGACAACACGTTCGTGATCAAGGCGGCGTATCTGTTCAGCAGATAAGTGCTCGTGATGGGTGCCGGCCCACGCCGATAGCGCCGGTCGTCGCGCTATCGTTGCTTGCCAGCACCCGCGGCAACGGGGTAAGGTCATGACGTCACCTTTCCCCCGGATTCCCAGTGTTCGTTCTTGCATTCGCCTTCCTGCAGCTGCAGCAACCGGTTGCGGCGCCACAGCGCACGGTCAGCGACCCCGGTGTCATTGCCGTCGATCAGCGTGTGACGCCCGCCGGCGTGCAAAGCGTGTTTTCAGGACGAGTGGCCGGCGTCCGCTTCGGCGCTGAGCCTGGAGAGGTCTGGGCCGCTGTGCC
>JANMWU010000425.1:0-6780 GCA_031380785.1 Gemmatimonadaceae bacterium | reverse complement strand
AACCGGGACTCGGTCCGTGTCATCGCACTGTGTGTTCTGTGATCTGATCAAAGGCGCCGGCGAAGTGTCCATCTGCTACGAGGACGCCGATGCGGTGGCGTTCATGGACATTCAGCCGGTGAATCGGGGCCACGCGCTGGTGGTGCCTCGCGAGCACTACGCGTCGCTCGAAGACATTCCCGGCCCACTCGGCAAACATCTTTTTGACGTTGCGTGGCGACTCGGTGAAGTGATCCGCGACGTCACGCGCTGTGATGGCATGAACCTGCTTGTCAGCAGTGGTAGTGCGGCGGGGCAGGATGTCTTTCACTACCACGTGCATGTGATTCCACGCATGCACGGCGACGGATGGGATGTACCGCTGCCGTTCACCGGCGGCACGCCAGTCTCACGACAGCATCTCGATGCGACTGCCGTGCAGGTTCTGACGGCGTTACACGATCCGATGCGTGTGAAAGAAGCGGCGACGCGCTATGCGCGTCGCGCGACCGACGCGTCGTGATGGGATCGAGATCAAGGGCTCTGTCCCTGATCCGAAGGTGTGACGAGGAGGGACTTGCGTATTTCCCGTCGAATGTGGAAGATGTTGCTCAGACGCACGTGCACGTACCAAGGACGTCATTCGGCCAACGAGGGCTGTAGATGATTCGTTCAGGACTGCGCTACGGAAGTTGTACGGCGGGAGTGGCATGACCGCCTTCTGGCACCAGCACAACCTGCGACGTCCCTTGGGACGCGCACCACGCGGCGACCGCTTCGAGCGGCGTGACACTCTCGCTCCTGCCGTGCGGCGGGCGCTCAAAACCGCGGCGTATCGCGACTGCGATCAACGCTGTGTGTACTGCGGCTGGATCATGCCGTTCTCGCAGGCGACGCTCGATCATGTGCAGCCGATAGCGCGCGGCGGACGCTCGCAACCCGGCAACCTTGTGGTCGCGTGCGGACCATGCAATCGCCTGAAGGCCGATCAGCCGCCGCAGGATTTCTTCGCGCGCTGGCCGTCAGCGGGCGAGAACTTCATGCGATATGCCCGCGCCGTGCATCGAGCGCTGAAACGTTCGGCCAGAAGAGCGGTGAGTCTGGCGTGGGCTGAAGCGGCGTAACAGAGCGCATTGCAGGCCGCGCGCCGAGCTCAACGGCGCGCGGCGATTACTTCGCCTTTCGCTCCAGCGGCGGTAGCCGTTGCAGCTGCATTGCGAGGTCGCGCACCAGCGCGCCCACATGCAGCGTCGGTCGGCCCCATTGCTCGCCATCCACTTCCACCACCGCGCCGTTCCGCACCGCGCGCAGGTCGCGCCAGCCCGGTGTTTCGCGCAACAGGTCGATCTGCCTGCCGCCAATCTCGCGTTTACCTATGATCAACACATCCGGATCGCGCGCGAGAAACGCTTCCAGCGAGAGTGTCGGAAACTCACCGACGATATCGCGGAATGGGCTGTCGCCGCCAGCCACGCCAATCAGCTGGCCCATGAAACTGGTGCCGGCGGAAATGATCACCGGCGAGCGGCTGATCACATACACAGCACGCACGCGCGGTGCACCGGCGCTCTGTGCCTGCACCGCGCGCAGCTCAGCGCGCAACGTGTTCGCGGCGGCGGTGGCGCGCGGCGAAATACCGAGCAGAGCGCCAAGGTCGCGCACGGTGGCATAGAGCGCGGTGGTGTCTTTCGTATCGACGAGATAGACGGGAATTCCCATCGCGCGCACGCGATTCACCACCGCCGATCCCGCCTGACCTTTCCAGGCAATGAAGAGATCCGGACGTGCCGCAATCAGCGTCTCGACGCTTGGGTCGATGCCACCGCCGACGTCCACAGCTTTGGCGACCGCGCTCGCCGTGTCGTAGCGCGTGCGCGCGGCGATGCGCGGCGCTTCACCGAGTGCAACGACAATGTCGATGGCGGATGACATCAGCGACGCGATCCGATGCGCCGGCGCTTTCAGCGTCACTGTCTGCCCGGCACCGTCCTGAACGGAGATCGGTTGCGCGCGCAGCGACGTTCCGCACAGCAACGCCATTGCCATCGCCAGCATTCGGCGGCGCAACGGAGTCAAATTCAGAATCACGCGCACAATCAGTAGTCCACCGGTCGAAGGTAACTCTCGCCGATCGCGGTCGGTCCGATCAGCGCCACCGTCGGTAGTCGGCGCTTCCAGTGGGTCGATTCGAGTCGGCGTCGCACGATTTCGATATCACGCGCATCGAATCCGCGTGCCACCAGATCATCGGGCGTCCAGCCGTTGAGCATCCAGTTCAGCAGCTCGTCCGCGCGCGCATAGCTGATGCCGAAATCGCCCTCATCAGTCTGACCTTGTATCAGATCCGCGGACGCCGGCTTGTCGACGATTGCATCTGGCACGCCGAGGTGACGCGCCAGGGCCCACACCTGCGACTTGTAGAGATCACCGAGCGGATTGATCGGCGGCGAATCATCGGCATGCCAGGTGTAGTAGCCGAACAGCCGTTCTGTTTTGTTACCGGTACCGAGCGGAACGCCACGATATTTCGCGCTGAGATCGAACAGTGTGATCATGCGTGTTCGCGCCATGACGTTTCCGCGCCGCGCCGGATCGGCGTCGGGCTCCTGTTGCAGGTAGCCGTCCACTGCCGCCGTGATTTCCATCGTCCGCTCGCGAATTCCGAGCGCATCGATCACGAGCTGGGCGTGTGTCAGACTGTCAGACGATGACGCCTTGTACGGCATCCGCACCGCCAGCACGTTCTGCGGTCCGAGTGCGCGCGCGGCGAGATAGGTCGTGACGGCGGAATCAACGCCACCGGAGAGTCCGATCACGGCGGTCGAGAATCCGCGGCGTGCCATCTCGTCGCGGATGAACTGCACCAGCCATTGTTCAACCAGCGGCGCGTTGATGTCGAGTGGCGCGGGAGCACCGGATATCCCTCGCACCGGCGTCATCGGCGCTGGCGTCACTGCCACGTTCGCGATACCGGGACGCACCGGTTCGTCTGCGGCGTCGAATGACAGCACGTACGGTGTCCGTGACATCGCCGCGGCGAGATTCTGCTCGAGATGCGGCCACGCATGCGCAACATCGCTCAGCAACGGTGCGTCAGCGCGCGCGCGGACGAGATCGCGCAAATCGCACGTCAGTGTCGCAATCGCTGGCTCGAACAGCGGAAGCGTCAGCCGGATATCGCCGTGCGGTCCGGCGACAATCGAGCTCCCGCTGAACATCTTGCCGCCTTCACTGCCAACGAGATTGCTGAGGCACACGAACATGCCGTGTTCTTCGGCGATGTCGCGAATCAGTCGCTCCCAGCGATAGACGCTGGCGGGTCCACCGTTGGCGTCGGAGCGCGGCCAGGGACCACGCGCCGGTGCCGCCGAAGAGACAAAGAGCACTTCTGCGCCATCGAGCGCCGCGATCGTGCCGGTGATCGAATGCCAGGCATCTTCACACACCAGCATCGCCGCTCGGCCCCACGCCGTGTCAAAGGCGCGCACGTCGCGGCCGGCTTCGACGAACCGCGCCTCGTCGAACAGTCCGTAGGTCGGAAGAAAGTTCTTGCGATGCACGTGCCGGATGATCGGCACCGCGCCACCGAGCGTGACGTACATCACGCTGTTGTACAGAGTGTTGCGCCAGCGCTCGTAGAAGCCGATCACGACGTCGAGCGTTGAGCCCTCGGGCGCGGTTTGTGCGAAGTCGTGCTGCAGATCAGCGGCCAGTGTTCCGGCGGTGACGGCAAGGTCACGCACGCCACCCTCAAGGAAGTAGCCGGTCAGCGACGTTTCCGGGAACTGGAGCACATCCGGCCGCGGGTCCTGCGCCATGGCCTGCGACAGCAGGGCGGCGATCTGTGCACGGTTGGCGGTGTAGTTGGCCTTGGCGGGACGAAATTGCGCCAGGCCGAGGCGAAGCAGTCGAGGCATGCAATAAAGTTAGTGACCTGGCATTTCCGTTCGCGGCAGGGCGCGATGCCGCGGCGTTCGACTGCGCCCGGAAATTCGTTTACAGTCCACTGGTATGGCCCTCAGTCTGCCTGCTTCCACATCCCTGAATTGAGCGCCGTGTCCCGATCCCTCAGCTGTTCCATCGCGGGTGCCTTGCTGATCGCGGGCCCGCTTGCGGCACAGGCCAGTGATGCGGCGGCGATCATTCCATTGCCGCAGTCGTCGGTGGTCCTGGCGCGCGATGGCTCTGTGATCGGTGAATTCGGCAAGCAGGTCCGCACCAACATCGCCATCGCATCACTGCCGAAGTACGTGGGTCAGGCGTTCGTGGCGGTGGAGGATCAGCGCTTTTATCAGCACGACGGCGTTGACCTTGTCGGCGTGGCCGCCGCCGTGAAGGACGCCGTGATGGGTAATGCACGTGGCGCGAGCACTATCACGCAGCAGCTGGTGGGCAACATGCACCCCGATCTGATCGACCGGCGGGACGCGTCGATCAGCCGCAAGTTTCGCGAGCAGAGCGCGGCCCGTGAGATGGAGCGGCGCTACAACAAGGCGCAGATCCTCGAGGCGTATCTCAACACGATCCACTTCGGACACGGCTGGTACGGCGTGGATGCGGCGGCGCGTCACTATTTCGGCAAACCGGCATCACGCGTGTCACTGGCCGAGGCGGCCACACTGGCGGCCATGCCGAAAGGGCCGGCGCTGTACGATCCGCTCAGGTCCCCCGATCGCGTGAAGCTGCGGCGCAACCTGGTGCTGGCGCTGATGGCGCAGCAGAAATACATCACCGTGGCCGAGAAAACTGCGGCGCAGGCGCAGGCGCTCGTTACGGCGCGCGAGACGCTTGATCCGAGCTTCAATTACATGGTGAACGTGGCGCGGGTGCAAGCGGAGCGCGGCGGCGTGAATGTGCGCGATGGCGGTTTCCGCGTGTTCACGACGCTCGATCCGGTTCTGCAACGCGCGTCGGCAGCGGCGTTGCGAGAAGTCGTGACCAGCGCTGAAAGTGCGCCGCGCCGACGTCCGAAGAAAGGTGTGGCGCCGCTGCCGGTTCCCGCTGCGGGCACGCTGCAGGGCGCGTTGGTGATTCTGTCACCGGCCACCGGCGACGTGCTGGCACTCGTTGGCGGCAAGGATTTCGCGGCGTCGTCGTTCGATCGCGTGATCGACGGACGGCGTCAGCCGGGATCGAGCTTCAAGCCATTCGTGTATGGCACGGCGCTGCTGCAAGGCACGGCGCCGAACACCATCGAGCAGGACACCGCGTTGCATATCGTGCAGGCGAACGGACAGGTGTACTCACCCGACAACGCCGACGGAAAATTCCTTGGCCCACTCACCATGCGCGAAGCGTTGGTGCAGTCGCGCAATCCGGTGGCGGTGCAGCTCGGAATGCAGGTGACCATCGACAGCGTGGCGGCTTTGGCACATCGGATGGGACTCGACGCCACCATTCAGCCCTATCCGTCAAGCGCCATCGGAACGGCCAGCGTGCGGCCGCTGGATATGGCCAGCGCTTATGGTACAATCGCGAATGGCGGTGCGGCGGTGAAGCCGCGATTCGTGGCACGCGTTGAGGATCGCATGGGGCGCACGGTCTGGGCGCCGCGAAATCCGGCACCGCAATACGCCCTCGACAACAGGGTCGCGTTCGTGCTGCGCGACATGATGCGCGATGTCGTGGAGCGCGGAACGGCGACTGCGGTAAGAAAGTACGTGCCGGCGCGCATTCCGGTCGCCGGGAAAACCGGCACCACCAACAGCAGCACCGACGTGTGGTTTGTCGGTATGACGCCGGAGCTGGTCGGCGCCGTGTGGGTGGGCTACGACACACCGCGTGCGATCAACGGTGGGCAGGCCGCTGGCGGCACCATTGCGGCGCCGATCTTCGGTCGCGCGGTGCAGGCGTACTACGCCGGCAATCGCCCGACGATGCCGTGGACGCCGCCGCCGGGCGTGGTCTCGATGGAGCTGGATCGCGACACCGGCCTTCCGGCCATCGCGACGACACCAGCCGAAAAGCGATACACGGAATGGTTTGTGCTCGGCACTGAACCGGGCGCGATTCCGATTGATGTCTGGAAGCTGATGGAGCTCGGCGGCATCGGCCGCTGAGCCGTGCGTCGGCACACAGGCAATTCTACGTCCGGGCAATACTGACCGCCACCACGTTCGCTCCCCCTTCGACACGAGTGCGCATGTCACTTCGCCTGTTCGCACTGATCACCGTCACTGCGCTCGCATCGCCACTCATTGCACAGGCACCCACGATTGCTGCCGCGCAGTCAGGCGTGCGCGCGTGCACGACGCCAGCTGCTCGCTGCGACTCGAGAACGGTGGCTTCTCCGGTCCGCGCATCCGCACCGGCCTCGATATGACGGCGACCAAGGTCGGCTTTACGGGCTATGGTATCGTGACGGCGGTGAGCGCCGTACCCCGCAGCACTCACCGAAGCGATCATGGGCCTCACCGCCTCGGCGCGCGGGTGCACGATCGGGCTTGTGACCACGTCGGCAGGCTTTCTCTGGATGTTGATTGCGGCGTAGTTGAAGCACGATAACACCCGCCAGCCGTCGATCTACGGCGGCGTCAGTGTGGGGCTGATCGGCGGCATTGTCTCAGCGGCGCAGATGGCCAAGGCCGATCAGTATTTTTCGCGCGCGGTGTGCTGTACAACAACGTTCTGCCGAAGTGATCGTCGCCGGGCACGCTTGATTCGTATTGCTCTGCGGTTAATCTGAGGGAGAGGGAGCATGCTGCCCATCTCGTACGGTCAGGAGCAATCCATGCGTCGTTCCGTTCAGATCATGATAGCGCTGGTGTTGTCCGCTCTGAGTGCTGTCGCCGCGGCTCGCGC
>JANMWU010000414.1:0-9052 GCA_031380785.1 Gemmatimonadaceae bacterium | reverse complement strand
GATCCGAAGGCTGACGATGCCACCCTCATCGCGTCGGATGCGGCCCGTCACCGCACCGTCGCGATCGGCAAATGTCTCACCCCCAGCACCCAGATCGGCACCGGCACAGAAGGCCCGCCCGGTGCCGGTCATGATGACGGCCCGCACGTCGTCATCGGCGTCGATCTCGTCAAACGCGACCAGCAACTCCTTCATCATGGTGTCGGTGAAGGCGTTCAGCCGATCGGGGCGGTTCAACGTGATGGTGGCGACGTGGTCGGTGACGTCGTACAGGATCTCTGAAGGCATACGGCCGAGCGTAGCGGTACGACTCGCTCGCTCTACACCACCAGCCACTTCTCGGCAACGGCTACGTCCCACCCTTTGCGTTGGGCATAATCCTTCACCTGGTCGGGACCGATGGAGCCGACACCGAAGTAGCGACTCCTCGGGTGGCTGAAGTACATGCCGCACACCGAGGCGCCGGGCCACATAGCCATGCTCTCGGTGAGCATTACGCCGACGCGCGCATCGCATTCCAACAACCGGAAAAGGGTCTCCTTCTCGGTGTGGTCCGGCTGGGACGGGTAGCCCGGGGCCGGCCGGATACCCACGAACTGTTCACCGAGCAACTGGGCGCCAGTGAGGTTTTCGTGAGGGGCATAGCCCCAGAACTCGGTGCGAACCCGCTGGTGCAGACGCTCGGCGAACGCCTCGGCCAGTCGGTCGGCCAGTGCTTTCACCATGATGGATGAGTAGTCGTCGCCGGCGTCCTTGAAGCGGTCGGCAATCTCGTCTTCACTCACTCCTGCCGTGACCACAAAGCCGCCGACGTAGTCAGGCACGCCTCTCGGTGCGATGAAATCGGCGAGGGCCAGGTTAGGCGCGTCATCCTGCTTCACCCGTTGCTGGCGCAGCGTGTGAAACACGGCGATCTGCTCGCTGCGGGTGTCGTCGGTGTACACGATGATGTCGTCGCCGTCAGCGTTCGCTGGCCAAAGCCCTACTACGGCTTCGGGTCGCAACACGTCGTCGGCAGTGATGCGGTCGAGCATGGCGCGCGCATCGCCGTAGAGCGCGGTGGCAGCCTCGCCGACGACGGGGTCGGTGAGTATCTCGGGGAATTTGCCCCGCAGCTCCCATGCGGAGAAGAAGGGTGTCCAGTCGATGTAATCGGCCAACTCGGCGACGCTGTAGTGCGCCAGCGTCGTGTTGCCCAGCACGCGTGGCGTGACCGGGACGACGGCGTTCCAGTCGGTCTTCAGACAGTTCTCGCGAGCCTTGTTCAACTCGACCCGCACCCGGTCGGCCCGGCTGCGAGCGTGTGTGGCCGCAACCTTCACGTACTCGGAGCGGACGCCATCGATAAACCCGTCGCGCTGTTCATCGGACAGCAATGCCGATGCGACACCGACGGCACGACTAGCGTCGGTGACGTAGACAACTTGACCCGACTGGTAATTCGGGTGGATTTTCACCGCGGTGTGCACGCGGCTGGTGGTGGCACCGCCGATCAGAATCGGCACCGTCACGCCCTGGCGCTGCGCTTCAGCGGCAACGTGGCACATTTCGTCGAGAGACGGCGTGATCAGGCCCGACAACCCGATCAGTGCAGCGCCTTCGTCCTGAGCGACCTGAAGGATCTTTGCTGCGGGCACCATCACGCCGAGGTCGATGACCTCATAATTGTTGCACTGCAGCACGATGCCGACGATGTTCTTGCCGATGTCGTGCACGTCGCCCTTCACGGTCGCCAGCAGGATCTTTCCCTTCTTCTTCTGATCCTCGGCCGGCATCAGCAACTTCTCGGCCTCGATATACGGAATCAGATGCGCCACTGCGCGCTTCATGACGCGCGCACTCTTCACCACCTGCGGCAGGAACATCTTGCCGGCACCGAACAGATCGCCGACGATGTTCATGCCGTCCATCAACGGCCCTTCGATCACGTGAATCGGCCGCGCAACTGTCTGGCGTGCCTCTTCGGTGTCTTCAACGATGAAATCGGCGATACCATGCACCAGGGCGTGCGACAGACGCTCGCGCACAGGCAGTTCGCGCCACGCCAGTGAGTCGTTGGCAACGGCGGCCGTGCCTTTCACGTCCGCCGCCACTTCCAGCAGCCGCTCAGTGGCGTCGGGACGACGGTTAAGCACCAGGTCCTCAACGCGCTCGAGCAACGCCGCCGGAATGTCCGAGTACAGCGTCAATGCGCCGGCGTTCACGATTCCCATATCCATGCCGGCCTTCACGGCGTGATACAGAAACACGGCGTGAATCGCTTCGCGGACCGGGTTGTTGCCGCGAAACGCAAAGCTGACGTTGCTCACGCCGCCACTGACGCGCGCGTGCGGCAGCGTCGCCTTGATCTCGCGCGTGGCATTGATGAAGTCCACCGCATAGTTCGCGTGCTCCTCGATGCCGGTACCGATGGCGAAGATGTTCGGGTCGAAGATGATGTCTTCCGGCGGAAAGCCGATGCGCTCCGTGAGAAGTCTGTAAGCGCGCGTGCAGATCGAGACCTTGCGTTCCTTCGTGTCGGCCTGGCCCTGCTCGTCAAACGCCATCACGATCACGGCGGCGCCGTAGCGTCGCACCAGCGTCGCCTGCCGGAAAAACTCCGCTTCGCCTTCCTTGAGCGAGATGGAATTCACGATCGCCTTTCCCTGCACCTGCTGCAATCCGGCTTCGATCACACTCCACTTCGAGCTGTCGATCATCAGCGGCACCTTGCTGATATTCGGCTCGCAGGCGACGAGACGCAGGTAGGTGGTCATGGCGACGACGGCGTCGAGCATGCCCTCGTCCATGTTGACGTCGATCACCTGCGCGCCGCTCTCGACTTGCTGGCGAGCCACTTCGAGTGCGGCTTCGTAGTTCCCAGCGAGAATCAGCTTCGAGAATTTCGCCGAGCCGGTGACATTCGTGCGTTCACCGACGTTCACGAAATTCGTGTTCTCGGTGATGACCACGGGTTCGAGTCCGCTCAGCCGCAGTGCCGAGGCAACGGTCGGCACCACGCGCGGCGCGACATCCTTCACCGCCGCAGCAAGGGCGCGAATGTGGGCCGGCGTGCTGCCACAGCAGCCACCAACGATGTTCACATAGCCGGTGCGCGCCCATTCGCCGATGATGTGCGCCATGTCATCCGGTGACTCGTCGTAACCGCCGAATGCATTCGGCAGTCCGGCGTTGGGATGCGCTGAGACGTGCACGTCGGCGACGCGCGACAGCTCCTGCACATAGGCGCGCAATTCCTTCGGGCCGAGAGCACAGTTCAGGCCGATGCTGAGCGGCTGCGCGTGCATGACACTGACCCAGAACGCCTCGGTGACCTGACCGCTGAGGGTGCGACCGCTGGCGTCCGTGATAGTACCGCTGATCATGACCGGCACGCGTTCGTGCGTCTGCGCGAAGACCTGCTCGATCGCAAACAGCGCTGCCTTCGCGTTCAGGGTGTCGAAAATCGTTTCAACCAGCAGGATATCCGCGCCGCCGTCGAGCAATCCACGCACCGATTCGGAGTACGCAGTCACCATCTCATTGAAGGTGACGTTGCGCGCGGCGGGGTCATTCACATCCGGCGAGAGCGAACCAGTGCGATTGAGCGGGCCGAGTACGCCAGCGACGTAGCGCGGCCTCTCCGGCTCGCGCGATTCGAACAGGTCAGCGACATTCCGCGCCAGCGTCGCGCCTTCGACGTTCAGTTCGTATGCCATCGCCTGCATGCCGTAGTCGGCCATGGCGATGCCGGTCGAATTGAACGTGTTCGTCTCGAGGATGTCGGTGCCGGCGTGCAGATACGCGGCATGAATGGCACCGATCAACTCCGGTCGGGTGATCGAAAGCAGGTCGTTATTGCCGCGCAGATCACTCGGCCAGTCAGCGAATCTGGAGCCGCGATACTCGGTCTCCGAGAGCCGTTCGCGTTGGATCATGGTGCCCATCGCACCATCCAGCAGCATGATGCGCGTCGATAGCAGCGAGTGCAGCTGAGCGATCCGCGCTGTCCGAGTGCGTACCGCAACCGCCGCGCGCGCATCGGCGAGCGAAAACGGTGGCAGCGGCTCTGTCGCCCAGCTGGCGTCGTGATCGGGATTGTGATCGAGATTCTGCTGCTGAAGACCGGATTTCATGCAGGAACCTGAGCGGGCTCGCGAGCTGCGCGGAGTCCGAGGATGTGACAGATGGCGTACGCGAGATCGGCGCGGTTGAGCGTGTAGAAGTGAAAATCCGCCACGCCCTCGTCCGCCAGTTTCGTGCACTGCTCGGCAGCAAGCGTGGCGGCGACAAGCTTGCGCGTTTCGGGATCGTCCTCGAGGCCATCGAAGTGCCGGGCCATGGAATCGGGAACTGATGCGCCGGCCATCAGCGAGAATTTCCGGGTCTGCGCGAAGTTCGTCACGGGCATGATGCCAGGCACGATAGGCACCGTGATCCCGGCGGCGTGCGCGTTGTCCCGATAGCGCAGATACACCGTGTTGTCGAAGAAGAACTGCGTGATCGCGCGCGTGGCGCCAGCGTCGATCTTCCGCTTCAGGTTATCGATCTCGTTTGCCATTGACCCGGCCGCCGGATGCGTTTCGGGATAGGCGCTGACGCTCAGCTCAAAATCGAACTCGCGACGCAGGCCGGCGACGAGGTCGGACGCATATGCAAAGCCGCCAGGATGCGGCTCATACGCGGCGCCGATGCCGGCCACCGGATCGCCACGCAGTGCGACCAGATGCCGTACGCCGGTGTTCCAGTACTCGCGCGCGATCTCAATGATTTCGTCGCGCGTGGCCGACACACAGGTCAGATGTGCCGCAGGTCGCAGCGACGTTTCGTGCAGCAGGCGACGCACGGTGGCATGCGTGCGTTCTCGCGTGGAACCGCCGGCGCCATAGGTGACCGACACGAAGGTCGGCGCCAGCGGTGCAAGCCGCTCGACGGCGCGCCAGAGCTGCGATTCCATTTCGTCGGTCTTCGGCGGGAAGAACTCGAACGACACGCGGAAGCGATCGCTGGCCGGCCGGTTGAGAATCGAGGGGCTCACGCGGATGCGGTCGGCAAGAGGAGTGAGCAGTCCCAGATGACCACGGTGAGCGGCGATCCGGCGAGTCGCGCCGCTTCACGCGCCCGCAGCCCAGCCGCGGCGGACCAGTGTGCGATGTCGTCGGTGGAGAAGCCGAGCCTTCGGTGGGCGTGCTGTTCGCGCAGCCACTCCTGATCGTGCGGCGCGAAATCCACCAGCAGCAGGCGTCCGCCGGGTCGCAGCACGCGGACGACCTCACGCAGCACGGCGACGGGATCGTCCGCAAAGTGAAGCACCTGATGGAGCACCACGAGATCGATGCTGCGCGGCGGCAGTGCGAGGTGATACATGTCGCCGTGACGCAGCTGCACATGCCGGTACTCGGTGCTGGCGAGGGCTGCGCGCGCAAATGCCAGCATTTCGTGTGAGCGATCAATGCCGACAGCGCGCGTGGCCTGCGGCGCCAGCAGGCTCAGGATGCGGCCGGTACCGGTACCGATGTCGAGCAGGTCGCCGACGGCGTGATCACCGAGAAGAGTCTGCAACGCGCGTTCGACATCTTCTTCGGGGACATGCAGTGAACGGATGTCGTTCCACTCGTGCGCATGCTGCTGGAAGTAGCTGTCGGCGGCTTTTTGCCGCGAGCGCTGCACGGTCGCCAACCGCTCACGATCGTGCGAAAGCGTGGGATCGTCAGCGCCGAGCATTTCGACGAACGTTCGGGCAATGCGGTTTTCGGCCAGGCGGTAGAACACCCAGCTTCCTTCCGGCACGCGATCGAGCAGACCAGCGTCGCACAGGAGCCGCAGATGCCGCGAGACGCGTGGCTGGCTCTGCCCAAGCACCTGAGTGATTTCGGTGACGGTCAGCTCGCAGTGCGCAAGGATGCCCAGCAGACGGAGTCGGGTTGGCTCGGCTGCCGCTCGGAGGGCGTCAAGGATGACGCGGTAGGAAGCCGAGTGGGTCTCGAAGGCGGAAGGCTCCGAGCGGAGTTCAGGGGCAGCCATATTTTGAACATATAAAGCTATGCTTATATGTCAACTGGCATTCCGTGCGCGCCGCGCAGCGGCTGTGCGATCTTTGACAGTCCCCGCATCTCCCAGTACGCGCTGCGGTTTCGAGTGAGAAAAGCGCGCGCCGACGATTTTCCGGAATTGCCGCCATGTCCAGCACCAGCATGCCCGCCGTGCGTCCCGCACTGACGCAGCTTTCGGAAGACGAATTGATGTTCCGCGACGCGGTGGCGTCGTTCGCCAAAGAGGATGTAGCGCCGCGCGTGAGGGCGATGGAGGCAGCGGGCAAGATCGACGCCGACATCGTCGCGAAGTACTTCGAGATGGGCCTGATGGGGATTGAGCTGCCCGAGTCGGCCGGCGGCGCCGGCGGCACAGCGATGATGATCGCAATCGCAGTCGAGGAGATCAGCAAGGTTGATCCGGCCGCGGCGATCATGGTCGACGTGCAGAATACGCTCGTGAACTATCCCATTCATCGCTACGGCAGCGCCGATCAGCATGCGCGATATCTGACCCGACTCACGACCGATACCATCGGCGCCTACGCTCTTTCAGAGGCTGACTCAGGTTCGGATGCGTTCGGGTTGAAGTGCAAGGCCGAGAAGACCACAACCGGCTGGAAACTCACGGGCCGCAAGCTGTGGATCACGAATGGCGCCGAAGCGCAGATTTTCGTTGTGTTTGCGAACACAGATTTCGCGAAGGGCTACCGCGGGATCACGGCATTCATCGTCGAAAAGGCGTTCGCCGGTTTTTCGATCGGCAAGAAGGAAGACAAACTTGGCATCCGCGCCTCGAGTACCTGCGAGCTGATACTCGATGGTGTTGAGGTGCCGGACGCGAACGTGCTTGGTCCGGTTGGACAGGGGTACAAAATCGCCATCGACACATTGAACGGCGGGCGAATTGGCATCGGCGCGCAGATGATTGGCGTGGCCGCCGGCGCGCTGAAGGCGGCGACCGAATATCTCAAGGAGCGGACGCAGTTCAACAAGCCGCTGAGCGATTTTCAGGGCATCCAGTTTCAGGTGGCGCAGGCGGCGACTGAGCTGGAAGCGGCGCGGCTGATGGTGTACAACGCGGCGCGGCTGAAGGACGCCGGACAGGACATCGTGCGCGAGGGTGCGATGGCGAAGCTCTTTTCGAGCCAGGTGGCGGAGCGCGTCACCAGCGTGTCGCTGGAACTGTTCGGCGGCTACGGCTACGTGAAGGACTATCCAGTCGAGAAGTTCTATCGCGACGCGAAGATCGGCGCGATATACGAAGGCACGTCGAACATGCAGCTGCAGACGATTGCGAAGATCGTGTTCAGCGCGGGCGTGTAGCGATGCGGATACTGCGCCGCGCCTTGCCGCTGATTGTCCTGAGCGCGATGATGGCATCGATAGCGTTCGCGCAAAGAGTGCCGGCGGTACGACAGCAGGCTCCGCGCATGTGCAGCATGCTGTTCAGCATGCTGATCGTGCAGCTGGTCGATTCAGCGCATGCTCCCGTGTCTGGCGCCACTGTCACCGTGCGGCGCATTCGCACGGGTGCACTCATCGAACGTGCCGGACCGACCGGAAACGGCGCGTACAAGATTCTGGAGGACGGTGTGCTGAAGGACCTGCGACGCAGCGGCGAGCCGTTCGAAGTGACGTTCACGAAAGGCGCTGGCCGCCGCACTGTTCGCGTGCGCATCGGAATGGATGCAGACGCATGTCACGTTCGCTTTATCACGGTGCCGCGCGCGATCGTGTTCCATTGAGTGTGAGAAGCATGCAGACAGAATCGCCTCGGACGCTGTCGCTCATGGCACTCCTCCATGACGGTGCCGTCAGGACATTCGGGGCTGCGAATTCATGAACTTCCAACTCAGGACGCCAGTGAACTATCCGCGTATCCCCGGATGTGGTTGGCCGCAGCGGCATCACGCCCAGCCGTGGTGGAAATTTTCGCGATCCCAGTGGTATTGCTGCGTTTTCCAACTTGCCCGGCGGTCTGGCCGAAGTACCTGGCGCTACCCGAACGTCATTTACAGTCTGCTCGCTTCAGTTGTGCTGTTGTGTGGCACTCCGCGCACAGCAAACGCGCAGTCTGACGGGGCGAATCGAAAGCGTCTGCCGACAGCACAAGCCTGCGACATGCGTTTCAAGCTGCTGGAGCTGCGGGTGCAGAATGTGTCGGGAGCACCGATCGTCGGCGTAACAGTGTCACTGCGCCGGGAGGGTCAGACGGAGCCCCTGCGAACGGAAACGACATCGGCGCTCGGACTCGTGACGGTGGCCGACGACAGTGAACTGGCGCGAATCCCGAAACACGGCGCCGCATACACCATCACGCTGCGCAAGAGTGGCAGAACGAAACGCGTCCCCATTCGCCTTGGTGCGGATGCGGGTGGCTGTCACATCGCGATGTTGTCAGGGCCGACAGTTGTCACCTTCTGATCGCTCTCGCTTCAGTTAAATTCAGCGAGCTGGCGTCGGCAGCTTCGCACGCATCGACGCCGCTTGATCGAGTGCAGCGTCGATGCCGGCGCGCGACACGGTGACAGCTGGGTATCTCGCGCGCAGCAGTTCCCTCAGCGGTCGCGGGATCTGCACGACCAGTCCCTGCTTCGAGACCATATTGGCAATGAATGTGTCGATCCGGCGAATCATGAACTGTTCCAGTGCGGCGGGAGGAAGCTTGCGCACGCTGTCTGCAAGCATGGCCGGAGCGATGCCGAGTGTGCCCCATGCACTGAGCACGAAGCTCTGCAGATCCCGCCGATAGCCTGCGACCTGCTTCGGCGACAGCACGATGCCGGCGCTGTCTGCCTGCCGAAGAAAGATCTCATTGCGCACCAGATCACGGATGATCTTCGGGACGAGCGTATCAGGCGCGTTAGCGAGAGCGGCCTGCATGCCTTGCCCGGCCGGGTACGCGCTCACCCAACGCATCATCTTCGCACCGGTAAAGTCACCGTGTTTTGTTGTCGCCAGCACAACTCCGGTGTCGGCAACCCCCGTGGGGTCGGCGACAATGGCCCGCACCAGTTTCGGCGCGTCACTCATCACCC
>JANMWU010000405.1:0-3043 GCA_031380785.1 Gemmatimonadaceae bacterium | reverse complement strand
ATCTTCATCGATTGGCTGCGCAACTCGCGTGGTGCGACGGCGGTGGCACCGTGGTCGGTGCGCGCCCGCGATGGTGCGCCAGTTGCGACACCTCTCGACTGGGATGATCTGGCACGAATCGACGGCGCGAGCGTGATGACTCTGCCGGTGGTGATGGACTACCTCGCCGCGCGTCCGGACGATCCGTGGGCTGAGCTGCTCACGGAGAAGCAGCGTGTCAGTGACAAGGTGTTGTCGTCGCTGAGTGAAGCCGCGGATAGCGCAAGCGGCCGGCGATCGGTCCGCGGAACGCGGTCAGCACCGCGAGCTTGACGGCCTCTGTAGCGGTTGGCATTCTACGCCTGCCAGGCTGCGCCCTCGGTCGCGTGCTCACTCTCTCTCCGAAAACACCGTCCGATGTCGGATTCCGGCAGCCCTTCCGTTCCGCTTTCGGCGTCTGCGAACGCATTCCTCGATCGCATCGGCACCGAACGAGGGAGTGAGCCGGGCCTCAGCGAGTGGCTCGTCACTATTTTGGAACGGTTCGCGCCTATGGCCGAGTCGCTGGCGAAAGGCCTGGTCATTGCTGGTCGGACCGGCGGGCACCGGCAAGACGGCGATTGTGGAGGCGCTCGCGCATCGCATCGTGCGTGGCACGGTGCCTCAGCGGGTTATCGGCGTGCGGTTGGTGTCATTGCAGCCGACGCGCTGGCGCGGCTCTGCGCGCAGATGCTGTTCGGTGCCGATGAGCGCGTGGTGACGGTGGATCGGAGTTAGCGGGAGTCAGGCGTGCGCGCTGACGCCGAGCAGATTTCACCTGCGGCCACCGCACGACCGAGCCGTCGGTTTTCGGCCGCCAGCTCCATCGCCAGAGCGCTGGCTTTCTGCGTCACGCCGGTCCTGCAGTAGCCGATCACCAGCTGTTGCAGTAATTCCGGCGAGTCGTGTATGACATCAGCCGGGCGAGCCGCCGCGTTCAGTTGTCGTGTCGCCTCACGCATGCGCTCAAGCTGGAAAATCGCGCCACGCGGACCGTTGTTCCATTCGTCACGAGACGCGAAGAAGGCGCCCAACGCAGTATGAAAGCGGCGGATGCGCGGCACGTTGCGCTGCTGATACGCCAGCAGCTTGCTCTGGAAGACGCCGTCGAGGAATTTGTTGAGCCGATCCGGCGCGGTGCGCTGCGCGTCCGTCGCCGAGTAGAGCACAGCAAGTGGAAAGATCAGTTCAATGTCGATCCATTCGGGCGGCTCGTTGTAGCGCCACGGAATGCCGAGTGCGGCTTCGTAGTAGGTCACGGCAGTGCTGTCGGCACCGCGCGCATCATACCAGCGACCGATACCGCCGAGCAGAGTGCTCCACACACCGCGACGCCCCTGGCTCTGACTCCACCACTCGGGGCCAGTCAGATCGCCGGAAGAATTGCGACGGGCTGAAGTCGGTACCGTTGCGTACGCCATCAGCAGCGCATCAACGCCCGCTTTCGTCGAAGGCTCGCTCGTCGCGACGCGCTCGAGACGCGAACGCTGGCCGCGCGCGATGTCCGGCGGCCCAAGTCCGATTGCTGCGAAGTTCAGTGCCAGCAACTCAAGGCAGCTGTCAGTGACTGCACCGTCATGCCCGCTGGCGCGGCTCCACCGACGTTCAATCAGCGCGGCGTACATCGCGTCCATGATCTGCGGCGCGTGCTCGGCATTCAGGCTCCATTTCGACGCGACACGCAACAGTGAATCGGCTGATGTGCGCGTCGTGAATGCGCGCAGCAACCCCGCCCGCGCCCCGGACAGAGTCGAGTCCTCGCCAAGCGAGGCGCGATACGATCTCGCGGCGCTGTCGGCCTGACCAAGCTCCAGAAACTCATCGCCGACATGCGCCAGAAACGCTGCGCGCGCCGGGTGTGGACTGCGTGTTGCCGCCATGAATCGCGCCAGAGCCTCCCGATGCTTGCCAGCGTCGTGCAGCAGAAGGCCGGCGTTGTTGTTGGCGGCGCTGAAGTAGCGGCTCGAATCGAGCGAGCTCGATTCGTCGTAGTCGGCGATCGCGTTGAGTTGATCGCGGGACAGCCGTGATGCTGTGCCGGCTGAATCCGCGTTGTCCGACCGTTTGCCCTGTTGCAGTGCGCTGGCGCGGCCGAAGTGGGCATCGGCAAGCACGTTCTTCTGCTCGGTATCAGCCGGAACACTCTGCAGCGCGTCGATTGCGCGCGAATACTCGCTCGCGGCGAGCTTGTAGTCTCCGGATTGCAAGTGGCCTTTTGCGGTGAGCGCCGAGAGTCGTGCCAGACTGACGGTGCGCCTCGCCTCCGCTTTCGGTCGTGCGACGGGTTGCTGAGCTGCTGCAATCGTTGTCGGCAACCAGACCGCCATCGCGAGCGAGAGCACGAGCCATACGCGCTGTCGGTTCGCACGCGGCTCCTTCACGGATTCCTCGGCGCAGCCAGTCCGCCAGCCGAGAGCGACGCCGGCAATGGTGTGTACTCCTGCAGATGCACGCTTGCCGTCGTCACGTGCACGTCGTGCGCCTTCTGCCGAAAGAGCGAATCCGATCCGGACTTCTCCCGCCACGTGAATCCGCCAAGTTCACAGGCGTAGAATCCACGCGCCGTCCGTCGGCACGGCTCGAGAACCAGTTCGCCCGTGTCCGGCACGACGTCGCCGGTGGCAGTGCGCGACGGCATGGACAGGCGCACCAGAAACTTGGGCGCTGGCGATGATGCGGCGCGCAGTGAATCGGCGGGTACCTGCACATCGGCGGCACTGCGCGTCGCGTCGAACACAACATCGCCGGCCAGCGGCAGCCGGCCGATGACGTTCGCAAGCAGTCGCGGCGCAAAGGTGTCGAGACGGCGGCCGAGTGAATCGCCCCAGGCTACGCGCAATCTGGCGGGTGTCCAATCGGCGGCCGATCGCAACGTGGTGGCGAAGATCCAGCTTTCGAATTCGACTTCCTCCGGCGCGTGCACGTACTGTCGCGCACGGCCGGTCAACGACATTACGAGAATCACCGGGCCATTGCGGGGATTTTTCTGCCGGAGCCGGATCGACACGGTGTCACGCGCCGCCGC
>JANMWU010000395.1:0-1522 GCA_031380785.1 Gemmatimonadaceae bacterium | reverse complement strand
CCCACGCTGTCGTTCACGCCGGCGTTGTTGACGACCGCATCGAGGCCGCCGGCACGACTGACTGCATCAGCAACGGCATCGCGACATGCAGTTGGATCGCGGAGGTCGCATTCGATCGTGATGACGTCCGAAACGGTGTCGCGCATTCCTCGCAACGCGATCGCATCGCGATCGAGCACGATGGTCCGAGCGCCTTCCGCTGAGAGTGCGCGCACGATGGCCGCGCCGATGCCTTTCGCGCCGCCGGTGACGAGTATCGCGCGACCAGTGAGCCCGAGTTCCATTCAGTCCTCCAGACGGTACACAGACATAGCAGTGCCGCCGAAGACACGCTCGCGCTCAGTCGCTGTCAAGCGAGCAGCCCACGACTCCACCAGTTCTGCGACGCGCGCATACTCTCCAGCCAGCAGGCAGACGGGCCAGTCCGATCCGAACATCAGGCGGTCGGCCCCGAAGGCGTCGGCGGCAACGTCGAGGCACGGGAGAATGTCACTCGCGGTCCATCGCGTCCAACTGGCTTCGGTGATCAGACCTGAGATCTTGCACGACACATTCGCGTGTCGCGCGAGGCGCTCGATGCCGCGCCTCCATTCCGACAGGTCGCCGCTCGCGATCGGCGGTTTCGCGCAGTGGTCGAGCACGAACCGCACGCCAGGACAGCTCTCGACGAGAAAATCCGCCGCTGCAAACTGACTCGGTCGGATGAGGATGTCGTAGGTGAATCCGTGATCGCCGAGTTGGGCGATGCCTGCGCATATCTCCGGTCGGCCAAGAAAATCATCCGGCTCGCTCTGTGCGATGTGGCGAAATCCCTTAAGTAGCGGATTGCTCCGTTGCCGAGTCAGTGTCTCTGTGAGACTTGGCGCCCGAAGGTCGACCCACCCGACGACTCCGCGAATCACCGCATACTGCGCGCCCAGGTCGAGCAGAAAATCCGTCTCGGCCTCGGACTGGTCGGCCTGCACCGCGACAACCGCATCCATCCCGGCGGCGCGCAACGCCGGTGCGCAGTCGTCCGGCAGGAAATTGCGCTGAAGCGGAGACATGGTGTGATCAATCCAGCTGTCGCGCACCGAATCGTAGTGCCAGAAATGCTGGTGGGCATCGACGCGCATCAGCCGTGCAGGCGAAGGAATCCACCATCGAGTGGGTAGTCGGTGCCGGTGAGAAACGCGGCTTCATCGCTGGCAAGAAACCGCGCGAGCGTCGCGACTTCCTCCGGCTTCCCCATCCGACCCACCGGCTGCGCCGCAGCAAGTCGCGCGAAGACTTCAGCCTCACGCCCCGGATACGCCTTGGCGAGGTAGTTGTCCACGAACGGCGTATGGACGCGGGCGGGCGAGATGCTGTTGCAGCGCACGCCGTGGTCGACATAGTCACGCGCGATGGAGTATGTCATCGCAACAACGGCACCCTTGGTCATAGAATAGGCGAACCGGTCGGCGAGGCCGGCCGACGCAGCCACCGACGCCATGTTGATGATCACACCGTTGCGGCGCGTGGCCATGCCGCCGATGACGGC
>JANMWU010000392.1:0-2839 GCA_031380785.1 Gemmatimonadaceae bacterium | reverse complement strand
CAGGTGCGCCATGCCAGCGCAAGTATCGACAGCGTGGGGTTCTTGTCCGCGTTCGACACGAATACGGAACCATCGGTGACGAAAAGATTCTTCACATCCCACGACTGGCAGTACTGATTCAGCACCGAAGTCCTGGCATCGGTCCCCATGCGACAGGTGCCGACTTCGTGAATAATCTCGCCGCCTTTCGCGATCGCCTTCGCGCCGTCAATCTCCACCGTGCCCTGCACGGTGCCGCCCATCGCCGTCACCATTTCGGCAAAGGTCTTCACCATGTGCGCGGCCTGCTTTGTTTCGTGATCCGAGAATTTCCAGTGGAACCGCAGCACCGGAATGCCCCACTGATCCACCACATTCGGATCGATCTCGCAGTATGAGTCCTCATTCGGAATCATCTCGCCGCGCCCGGAGAAGTACATGAAGCTGCCGTAGTAGCGCCGCGCTTCCTCCTTCAGTCGCTTCCCGTACGCACCCTTCGTGTACGTGTCCAGTCCACCGAAGATGCCGGGGCCCGGCATTTCTCTTCCGCCACCGAATTCGATGTGGTAGCCGCGCGCGAATCCCAGCTTGCCGGCCAGCTGTTCCTTGTACTGCCACCAGGGCACATACATGTGCATGCCGCTGGCGCCATCCTGATTGTGCGGCGGCAGATTTTCGAGTGCCGGAATCTGCCCGCCGATGCCCGCGCCAACGGTGTCCATCAGATACTTGCCCACCAGGCCACTGCTGTTGGCCACACCGTTCGGGAACTGCGCGCTCCTGGAGTTGAGCATGATGCGCGCGCTTTCGCAGGCACTCGCCGCGAGCACCACCACGCGCGCATTCACCTGACGGTCGGTACGTGTTGTCTTGTCGATGTAGTGCACGCCGGTCGCCTTGCCGCTGGCATTGACGATCACTTCGCGCACCATTGCATCGGGGACGATATCGACGTTACCCGTCATCATTGCCGGCGGCAGCAGCACCGTCGTGGACTGGAAATTCGCCTTCACCGAACAGCCCCATCCGCACGGCGTCGCCCACAGACAGGCACTGCGAGAGCGCATTGACTGCGCCAGCACCTTTTGCCCGAGCGGGTTGTTCGGGTGGATCTTCTTCGGCAGAACGTCAGCATCCTGTCGCTGCGTCATGATCGCCAGATGGGCCGGTATCACCGGAATGCCCAGCGGTGCCGAATGCTTTTTGGTCAACAGCTCCGTTGCGCGTGGTGCGGGCGCCGGCATCAGCACACCGGTCGGCGAGCCTGGTGTGTTCTCCATGTTGTCGTCACCGCCGTACACGCCGATCAGCATCTCGGTGCGGTCGTAATACGGTGCCAGATCCTCATAACTCAGCGGCCAGTCGGCGCCGAGTCCATCGCGCGTCTTCGGCTTGAAGTCGTACTCGCCCATGCGCAGTGAAATGCGTCCCCAGTGGTTGGTGCGTCCACCAAGCATGCGTGCGCGCCACCATTTGAAGTCGGTGCCGGGGGCGTTCGTGTACGGTTCGCCTGGCACCTCCCATCCGCCATCAACCGTGGCGTCGAAAAAGCCGAATGGCTTGTGCTTCGTGCCGGCACCGAGCAGCGGCGCCTGACGCGGCAGTCTGAACATCGGCGTCTCGCGCACCGGGTCGTAGCTGCGGCCCGCTTCAAGCACGCAGACCTTCAGACCGGCCACTGCCAGCTGATAGGCCGCCATACCGCCGCCGGCACCGGAGCCAACCACGATCACATCGTAATTCGTTTGCGACTTGGGACTGACCTGCGCCACGTCGTGCTCTCCATGTTGGGTCCGCGGTCAACTTAGTTACCGCTCGCGGCGGTGCGAGCGCTCACTCCGATTGCGTGGAGAAGGAAAGCCGCCTGTCGTCGCGATTTCGGGTGACGCCAGCCGCGCCTGAGGCGTCCATCGTGGTGATCCGTCCGACGAGTGACCACGACCAGCTCTCCCCAACGCAGCAGGCGCGGCTCGAGCGACTGCGCGAGCCGTCGTCCATCATCGCGCTCAACATCCGTCTTGCCGACCGGATTGACGAGGCGTGTGACGACGTGGAACGCGTGCAACTCACAGCGGTCACCGCGAGCGATGACGAGGACATGGCGTGGCTGTTGTTGTGCGATCGCGGCTGGCCGCGCGACCGATCGGTGGAAGGGTTCGACCTGACCCCCTCCTTTGCCTGGCTCGCCGCGTGGAGCGAATTGGTCTCCCTCCCGGTGGAAATTGCAACGCCGCTCGACAAGTCAAAGCTGCGCTGGATCGAGAAGAAACTGACGCAGTGCGAACAGCCGCTGATGGTCGCGCTGCCGCCCGATGTGCAACGGGTTGTTGGTCCGCTCGATCGCACCGGCCGCGCCACGCTGGCGTGGGTGCTTCAGGCGCTGGTGATCATGGTGGAAACACGCGCGCACTCCGCGGCTTTGAGGTCTCGCCGCGACGAGCTGATTGAGCGCTTTACAATGTTTCGGCAGCAGGCCCGCCAACACGGTGTGCGCGCGCCGCTCGCGGCACTCGACGTGCGCGCGTGGCGTGCAATGTCGGCGGCGGTGCGCGCAATTCGCGATTGAGTCGCGGCGCGACGTCGATCGCATTTTTTTGGGGTAAGCCGCGACCGCAGTGTCTCGGATGCATAACGCCCGCTTGGATAATTTCACGCGGAGTGCTATCATTGGGCGACACCGGGAAAACTGTTCTGCTCGCTTGCCGTCCTGCGGCAGAGTGCTTCGGGCATTAGACAGCGCCGTGACAACAAACTGCGCGTCAGGATCCCGGCGAAGGGGTCCGGCGAAGACTCAATGGTTGGACTTCAGCACGCCGACTGTGCCGCCCACTACAGCGATGCCCGCGCCGTCCGATGGCGG
>JANMWU010000351.1:0-6093 GCA_031380785.1 Gemmatimonadaceae bacterium | reverse complement strand
ACGCGCTGGCGTGACGGCGGCCGACGTTCGGCGCATCCAGAGGTGCAGTTGCGGTGAGAGTCTGACGTTCACCCTGCCGATCGCCAGACTGCGCGCACCACCGACGGGATTTCAATCGTGCAGCGGTGTTGCGCTCTCACTGCTGTTTGGTGTACACCCGGACATAATCAACGATCAGCTGCGCTGGATTCGGCGTGGTGGCATCCGGGCTCTTCGGCCACGTGCCGCCGACGGCGAGATTCAGCAGCAGGAAGAACGGCTTGTCAAACGCCCATGCCGCACCCGCTGGCGCATTCGCCGGTGTGATCGTTACAAATGGCGACGAGACACTGTCAACATAAAACTGCAGCGAATCGCGCGACCAGGTCACGCCGTACACGTGAAAGCCGTCGTCCACCCGGCTGCCGCTGGGAAAGCGAAACGCTTTGCCGATGCCATTGCCGCCGGAGTACCCAGGGCCGTGCAGTGTGGCCTTGACGACATCGGCGCCGAGCCCACCAGGAACGTTGGCGGCCACGTTTTCCATGATGTCGATCTCACCGCTCGTCGGCCACCCAACCGTGCCCAGGTCGTTGCCGAGCGCCCAGAATGCCGGCCACAATCCCGCACCGGTGGGCAGCCGCATGCGCGCTTCGATGCGTCCGTACTGAAACGTCGCCCGACCGAGCGTCTTGAGTCGCGCTGACGTCCACACGCCGGATGCTGATCGCCGCGCCGAGATGACCAGATTGCCGGTGCCATCCTGCGCGGCGTTCGGCTGCGCCGGGTTGCACGGCGCTGTGGCCGCACCGGGCGCGCAGTAGTACTCCAGCTCCTGATTGCCGAAGCCGGTGGCGCCGGTGTCGGCGCTCCAGCGCGTCGGGTCGGGCAGCGTGCCAGCGGCGGCGTTGAACTCATCGGCCCACGTGAGCGTCCACGGCGTCGTTGTCGGCGCGAGGGTGCCGCTCGCAGTGGGCTGTGCGCGTCCGCACGCGGTAAGCGTCGCGAGTGCGGCAATACAGACCATGCGTGTGAGCGCGGTGGAGTGTCGCATGCGCTTGAATTTAATCCGCGCACGCTGGGACGGGCCCTGCGGCCGATCCCTCGCGCCTGCCGCCAGCGGAAAACGTCGGTCAACTTTTTGTGAAGACTGACGACCGTGTAGTGGATGTCGCCGGACCACAGTGTTATTCGTGTTCCCGATCGCTCACGCCTCCGGCACCATCGGGGCCGATCACGGGCCTATTCACGGAGGTTCTCCTTTGAAAGCTCAATGCGAAAGCGACGCTTCTCGAGCTGCGTACGGGTGAGGTCGAACTGTCCCCGATATGTCGCCATGCCCTTCGATACGCTGAAAACGATCACGCTGAGGTCACCTCGGCTCGTGTACCCATAGAGCTCGTCAACCGCGACAACAGTCGTCACCGCAGGCTCGATCACCCGGCCTCCAAATGCGCCGAAGGTGCCAAGAATTGTGGGTGTGCGATCGGGCGTGGACGCCGCACGGAGATCCACGAGCGCGAATCCGAGGGTGTCGCGCGTTGCGTTCTGCACCGTGAGCTCGCTGCCAAGCGGTGCGGTGGACTGCCGACAACCCGTCGCGAGCAGCGTGAAAGCGGCGATGACAACGCAGGATCGCCACGAAAGCGAATGCGTCTTCGGCGTCATGACGCCTCCATTCCGGCGAGTGAATCGTTCAGCACACGAGAACACTGCGCGACAGATCGAACTGAGTGACACCAAAGAACGAACGAACGCTTGGAATTGAAGCCGGTTGCTTGCGTGTTGAAGGGAGTAATCGACCCGATAAAGTGGGCGCGGCCACAACGCGGGTGAACTAAAGGCTATGCCGATCACAATATCCCGTTCGTACTGTCAACTGCAGCCCGAGTCAGATTGCGCGCCCACGGAGTTGCGCCACGTCGGCCTCCCATTCTGATACGAGAATCGCGTACGCCGCAACGTCTTCAAATAGCCCCCACCGCAAGTACGCGTCCCGCTGAACTCCCTCAAACTTCATCCCAATCTTCTGCAGCACGCGACCGGACGCGGCGTTGCGCGTGAAATGCCGACCGTGCACCCTGTGGAGACCGAGATCCGAGAACGCGTACGCCGTCAGACTCCTTCCGGCCTCGGTTGCGTATCCTTTCCCCCAATTGCTGACTCCAATCCAATATCCGATTTCACCATGCGAATGCGCCGGAGAGATCTTGAGGCTGATCGCACCAACAAGCTGACTCCGCGCCGTTCGATCACAGATCGCCAATGGAAGACTCACACCTGCGTCCCACATCGCGGCGTGCGTCGAAATCCAGCCAAGTGCACTCCCGATCGGATATGGGTGAGGAATCGTCAGGGTGGTATCTGCGACTTCCCATGCTCCCGCGAGTTGCTCTACAGCCGCCGAATCAAGGCTCGAGAAGGGTCGCAGCTCCAACCGTTCGCTCAGCAGCTGCGGTAGTTCACGCATGCGAATTGCAGGTCTGAGTTGGCGGCTATCGTTTGACTCAGCATGGTCGGCGGGCAGTCTTGTACTCAACGAGTTCGCCACCAAGAGAGTCAAGAACTATCTGGCCAACGGTAATCGCTGCCGCCACTTGAAGTGAACGGTAGTATTCACCTACGGACCGAGCGAGGGTCGGATCGCCGCGCTGCAGCGCGCGAATCATTCCCTTCCGAGGCGGCGACCAACGTCCTGCGCAAGCGCAGGCAGCTTCGATTGCCTGTTGGACCAGGACGCTGGCGATCGCGCGAGTGTCCGGATCGTCAGCAGCAAGATCGCGAAGGTCGAAGATTGAATCCGTGAGTCGGAATTGCCAGCGGAGCCTGTCGGCCGAGTCTGCAGGTGGCGGCCCATCTACCCAACGGCGGCGAGCCTCCTCGACAAGCGACGTCACTTCGCCCGTGCAAACTCGGTTTTCAGGTCGGCGATTGCTTTTGCGACGGATTGCATGCTCTTCGGTTTGCGGGTAAGCGGACTGACGGAACGGAATTCTGCAGAAATGCGCCAAACCGGTAATGCTCCTGCTCACTTCGCCTCGCCGCTATGGCCAGCCGTATGCTAAAGGCGATTCTGCTGCGCTAACTTTGCCAATGCAAGCGCCCGAACGAGGGCGTCAGGCATCCGAACCGCGTAAAGTGATTGCTCGTCGCGGCATCAACACTGATCATCATGGACGAAATCACCGCACGTGCGGAGTGCCGTCAAAGCTTCGCCAGAGCGAGCGTCATTGAACTTGCGCCCGATTAGCGTCGCGCGCGCGACGCCCTGCGCCAGGCATCCGGAGGCGCACGCGCGCCCAAGAAATGAATCGGAAGCGCACCTTGCGCGGATGCGAACAAGTTCGCATACAGACTCACGCTCTTGCTTGATTTAAGCTGGTCGCGGCGCGATTCTTGACTCTGTACAAATGCTGTGGGTATCCCCGTCCTGCAGTCACTCGCGACGGCGTCGCTTCGTGCCGCGCGATCCCTACCATCACTGCTCGCGCTGCCGTGCCCCATCAATCGTCTGCACTGGATCTAGTCGGCACAGGCCTCTACCTGCGCTCTGATGCCGCGCGTCTTCTCAGGCTCGGAACTGTGGCGCTGGGGCGCTTGGTAGACGGTTACACCTATTGGCTGCGCGTTCACGGAAGTGCGGAGCGGAAGCGTAGGCATCTGTCGCCAATCGTCACGTCAGCGATCCCGATGTACGGACGAACTTCCGCCCTGTCATTTCACGAGCTGATGGAACTTCGCGTTGTGAAGTCAATCGTTGAGCGTGGCGTGACGCTCCGGCACGCGCGAGCGGCGGCAAGCTTGGCAGCTTCGACGTTCAAGACTGACCATCCGTTCGCGTCGCGACGCGTTTTCAGTGACGGCCGGAATATTTTTTCGGCGCTTTCGGATGAGCAGATATCACCAAACCTGGTGAAATGGGCTCCGCACGAAATTGACCAAGTCATCGCCGGTCCAATTTTCGAGCAGTACATGCTGGAGATTGAATTCGACGCGAAAACGGCGCTTGCCCAACGCTGGTGGCCGCGCGGGAGGTCCGTGCCCATCGTGCTCGACCCTTCAATCGGCTTCGGCGCGCCGATAGTCAGCGGCACGGGCGTAAAGACCGCGTCGATCGCCAGTGTCGCACGGGCGTCATCAATCGAGGAAGCAGCGGTTGCGTATGAAATCGATATCGAATCGGCAACCGCCGCCGTCAAATTTGAACGGACGCTCGCGGCAGCGTGATGCTTCTGCTCGACGAGAACATGCCTCCAAAGGTGGCTGATGCGATTCACGCGCTCGGCACCTACTCGGCATCACACTCGACGAAGTACCTACCGCGAGGGGCAAAGGACACTGTCGTCTTTGCGTTCCTGAAAAACAAAGATTGGCTGCTGCTCTCGCTCGACAAGAAAATCGCTGAGCGGCCTCATGAGATTGCGGCGTACCGCTCAGCAGGCGTAGGTGGGTTCGTGTTGATGGGAAAGGCCGACCGCAGCGTTGAGCAGATGTGCGCGTTTGTGTTCGACCTGCTGCCGAAGATGAGGAAACTGGCGAACGAGACGCCGAGGCCGTTTCTCTATGGAATCTCGCCCAACAAACGATTCAAGCTGCTACTCGCACCTGTTCCGCATCAGCGAAGGAAGAGGAAATAGCTGTAAGGCAACAATTCATTCGGCGCAGACGCACAGTCGCGGAAGCGCCAGAGGCGAATCGGGGACTGGTAATCCGCCGGGTACGCGACCCGAGACCTCACTCGCAAAAAACGCCACCCAGAAGAGCGGCGTTTGTCGTTACTGATGTGAGAAATTGCCCTTCCTGGGCTCGAACCAGAACTCTCCTGATCCAGAACGTGGCGCGTCGGAAGAACTCCGTGACCGAGCAATACGGCATGCGACCGCATGAAGTTTCGCCGCGGAATGCTGCTCCTGTGTTGCGCGCGACATCCGCAGCGTCAGCCGACGGTGTCGAGTGCCGCGCGAACCGCCACCGGCGTCGCCGGCACGCTGTGTCGCACCGCATCCCACACGATCCGGTCATCGAGCGCATCGTAGGCGTGCGCAAGCCGATCACGGAACCCTGTAAGGTCGCGCCATGGCTCGTCGGGGAACCGCGCACGCACGCTTTCAGACACTCGCTTGGCCGCCTCACCCATGATCTCGAGGTTCCGAAGCGTCGCGTCGAAACGAAGGCCGTCTGCGATGAAGTCTTCAAACGAAAGCGCTGCGGTGTACTCGATCACGCGCTCAGCGCAGATGGCGATCCGCTCAAGATCGACACGAACATCACGCAACGCGAAGCGCCTCGGCTTCGACGTGCGCCCGCAACCGCGGTGTGAGCTTCGCCAGCGACACGACGTCGACGCGCCGATGGAGGAGCGCTTCGAGTTCATCGGTGAAGTCGAGGAAAGACGTGAGCGTGATCCGATCCGGGTCGAACTCGACGATCAGATCGACATCGCTGGTGTCGGTCGCCTCGCCGCGCGCCACCGATCCGAAGAGCAGGAGGTCGCGCACGCCGTAGCAGTCGGCCAGCCGCCTCCGGTTTGCACGAAGCGCTGCGAGCCCCTGATCGCGGACGGGCTCCGGGGAGAGAGTCAGGTCAAGGGGTCGTATCATGTCAGAAAAGTGGCGGCTGCGAGTCTGATCGGCCACTCGCTACCATCCTACTACGACAAGCGCCCGGCCACCTTACAGGCGACCGGGCCCTCGCGATTGCCCCTCCTGGGCTTGAGCCGGGCCTCTTCTGATCCAGAATGTGGCTCCTGACAAACCAGGCATGACTCACGAAGATGGTAACGGGGCTGGAAGTCTGGGCGAAGGTAGCCCGCCGCCGCAGCCCAGCCGTCAGTCAATCGAGGCGAAACACCCGGCGCAGATTATTCGCGTGAAGTGACCACTTCCGGCTGACTCACCCTGCAGGCGTCACTCCAACTCGACTCCACTCGTTTCTGCAATTGCATTTCAGCGCTGGCAGCGGATCACTTGCGGGCTATCCGAGAAGCCACTGAGTGGCTGAATACCACTGCAGCATTCCGGGCAGGCTCCGTGTCGGCGGAGACTGGTCCTGGGTGATCAGCACCGCGACCGCGTCGGGGTGCGTCGTCGCCGCCGCTTCGAGCGCGCGCACCTC
>JANMWU010000348.1:0-1947 GCA_031380785.1 Gemmatimonadaceae bacterium | reverse complement strand
ACGCGGATCGTACACGGCGTGTGACAGCGTTGCGGACAAGTATCTCGAAGGAATTTTCGCGCCGAAGAGTCCCACCAGGGCGGCCGAATTTCTTCTCAAGGCGTGCGCGACGGGACGGGAGCAGGCGTGCTGGCGGGCGATCGATATTCTCGATGCAAGTGCAAATGAAGTTGACAATCGCGAAGGCGCCCGTGTCTTGCTCGAACGCTGCGATCATTCCGATATGGTGGCCTGCCGGCGACTCGGCCGATTCCGCGAGGAAGGGCACGGTGTAGCGAAAGACGGCACAATGGCGCTCACGCTGTATAAGACGGCGTGTGACGCAAACGACGCTGACGCCTGCGCGCGCGCCACGCGTCTGCTGCTGTCGGGCTCACTCGTAAAGGCAGACAGCGCGGCAGGATTTCTGTACGCTGCTCGCGCCTGTGAAACGGGTGAAGGCGCGCAGGCCGCCGACTTCTGCGCTCGTGCCGGCGTGGCGTATTCGGAAGGCAGAGTCGTCAAGCAGGACTTCCCGCATTCGGCCAAGCTGTTTCAGCGCGGCTGCGATGCCGGCGATTCTCGCGCGTGCGGTGAACTGGCGAAACTGATCACCGGTGGACAGGCGCCCGGACTGACGAACGCCCAGGCTGCGACATTGTACGAGAAGGGATGCAACGGCGGTCGCTGGGACGACTGTCACACGCTGGGAATGATGCTGGCTGAAGGCAAAACGGTGCCGCGCAACCTCGTTGTTGCGGTGGCGCTGTGGGAGAAGGCCTGCACCAACAATGTGATCCGCTCATGCGTCGCCGCGGCGGGTGCCATGGTCACGGCTGACGGCATTCCGAAAGATCTGCCGAAAGCTGCGGCGCACTACAAAAAGGCGTGCGATGCGAAGGATTCGCCGGCCTGCCTTGCGGCCGGCTTGATGACGCTGCGTGGCGAGGGCGTTGCCGCATCTGCCACGGCCGCCGCTCCGCTGTTCGAGCGTGCGTGCACCGATGGCAGTCTGCCGCAGGCGTGCGGCGAACTTGGAATTCTCACGGCGACCGGCAACGGCGTGACTCGGAATCGCGCCGCCGCCTTTGATCTGTACACCAAGGCGTGCGACGGCGGGCAGCTCATTTCGTGCGTGAACCTCGGTTTGCATATGGCCGCTGATACGTCCAACACTCCCGATGGTCTCAAGCGCATTGCCGCGCTGTATCAGAAGGCGTGTGATGGCAAGGTTGCCGCGGGATGCAGTCGCCTTGGCGTTGCGACGTTCAACGGCATCGGCGTGACCGCTGATCAGACCAAAGCGGTCAGCCTCTTCACCGCTGCCTGCGAAGCGTCGAACGCGCTCGGCTGCGCCGAGTTGGGCAAGGCTATGACACTCGGCGCCGGTGTCGCGAAAGATCCCGCCGCTGCCGTTCCGCTGCTGGAGAAGGGCTGCACGCTGGGCAACGGTTCCGGCTGCGCATCGCTTGCCGAGACGTACTGGAGAGGGATCAAAGGCTTCGAACGCGATCGCGCGAAGGCCGTCAAATTGTACGAGCAGGGTTGCACGCTTGGCGATATGCCGTCGTGCAGCAGCCTCGCACGCCTCTACTCCCGCGGCGACAACGTCCCGAAGGACGAAGCGAAAGCGTTCGAGCTGTTCACCAGGTCCTGCGATGGTCGCGATGCCGGCGGCTGTGTTGAACTGGCGAAAGCGTACAAGGATGGCAAGGGTGTCGCGGTCGACCTGACCAAATCAGACGCGACGTTCACGCGTGCCTGTTCGCTTGGATTGGATGACAAGCGCTGCGGACGACCGAACTGACGGCGCAGTCGTTTCGTCGCTTCGCGCCGCTCAGCCCACCAGAACTGTAGGCGCACCAAGCACGATCACACCGCCATGGGCCGTCGAATCGCCCATGCGCGCGGTTGGTTTGCCGCCCATCAGGCAAGTGAATGACCCGAGGATGATCGAGTCCGGTGGTC
>JANMWU010000346.1:0-4060 GCA_031380785.1 Gemmatimonadaceae bacterium | reverse complement strand
GTGGCGGTCGATGGCGATCGTATCAGCTACGTCGGTGCGGCCAGCGGGGCGCCGAGCGGCCGCGTGGTGGACCTTGGGGATGCAGCACTGATGCCAGGGCTCGTGAATGTGCACACGCATCTCGAGCTTACGCCGCTCCGGAATCTGCTGGAAGGACTCGACTTTGCGCAGTGGATCCGCACGCTGACGCATCTGCGTCGCACGGAACTCAGCGATCCGGCGGATGTCGAGGTTGGCGCGCGAATCGGCATCGCGGAAGGTTTGCTGCGTGGCATTACCACTTACGCTGACACGAGTGACACCGGCGCCCCCGTGATGCGCGCGATGACGGCGATGGGTGTGCGCGGCATTGTGTACAAGGAAGTGTTCGGGCCCGATCCAAAGCAGTGTGACGCGTCTATTGCCGCATTGCGCGACGCGGTGCGCGACCTGCGGGCACTCGCGACCGACAAGGTGCACATCGGCGTGTCACCGCACGCGCCGTACTCAGTGTCGAAGCGGCTGTTCGGCGCGGTGGCGAATTTTGCGATTGTCGAGCGGTTGTCGATGGCGGTGCATCTCGCCGAGAGCACGTTCGAGGAAGCGCTTGTCACACGAGGAGAGGGGCCGTATGCGGACAGCTGGCGCAGTCGCGGCATCGACCCGGCGGGTGCGCATGCGCGGTCCAGCGTGGCGCTCTTGCATGAGTCGGGAGCGTTGCGCGCGAAGCCGCTGATCATTCATGCGGTGCGTGTGGATGCAGCAGATATTGCGTTGCTCAAGGCGCATGACTGCGCCGTAGCGCACTGTCCGGTATCGAACGCGCGGTTCGGGCATGGCACTGCGCCGGTGCGTGCATTGCTCGATGCGGGCATTCGGATGGGCATCGGCACCGACAGTGTGGCGAGCAACAATCGGATGGATGTGTTGGACGAGTCGCGCGTGGCGCATCTGATGGCGTGCACGCGCGAGCGGTCGTGGCGCGCGCTACCGGCGAGTGAGGCGTTGTGGCACGCGACGGCGGGTGGAGCGGCAGCGCTTGGGTTGTGGGATGGACTTGGCACGCTCACTGTCGGAGCTCCGGCGGATCTGTGTGCGTTTCCGCTCGATGGACTGGCGGCGTTGCCGATGGTCGACGTCTGCGACGCTCTGGTGCACGGCGTCGCGGGAAGTCCGTCGCGGTTGACGGTTTGCGCCGGTGTTGAGCGTGTGCTAGATGGGAAACTCGTTGCTCACGCGCAGGCTGACGTGGATCGCGAACGGTTGGGTGTGATCGCGAAACGTCTGGCTGAGAGTCGAGCGCGCCTGCTCGACTGAGCACCCCATCGGTGCGGCACTGTCGGCAACTGTGCAGTCTGATTTTCTTCCTGAAGACGAACCACAGGCCAACTGACGACCTCCGAACCGGATTGACGATGAACAAGCTGCTCTGGACACTGCAGATTCTCCTCGCCATTGCATTTCTGGCTCACGGCATAATGATGATCGCGCCGCCGCCGGAAATCGCAGCGCAGATGAGTAAGTTCCTGCCGCGCTGGTTTCAGCTGTTCCTCGGCGTGGCAGAGGTGCTGGCGGCGGTCGGTCTCACGCTGCCCGGCGTGACGCGGATTCAGCCGTGGCTGGTGCCTGCGGCCGCGGGCGGAGTGATGATCGTGATGCTGAGTGCCTGCGTTCTCCACGCTTCGCGGGGCGAGATCGGGTCGGCAGTCACCACGTTCGTGCTGCTGCTCATCGCGACGTTTGTCACGTATTGGCGGTGGAAAAAGCTGCCGATCGCAGCGCGGGCGTAAGGAGGCTGCGGGTCGCTGCATGTGCGCCGGCGCTCCAGCGTTACGCTCACCCTGCGAGAAATTCTGCCGGAGTGACCGCGGTCTTCGGAAACGCGCTCAGAACCTGCTTGTCGTGCGTTACCAGCATGACGCCGAACTGCATCGCCAGCGAGACGTATTCACAGTCGTAGCTCGTGCATTTTGATTTCCTGGCAAGCGTCAGCACGTCGCGCGAGTCGACCTCGTGCTCGTGGCCATCGACTATGGCGGCAACGCGTTCCAGAGCCACGACTGCGTCGGCCACAGTCAGCAGATCGCGACGCACGTATTTCGACATTACGCTGCGCAGCTCACTCATGCAGAGGGCGGGCACCCGCCAGGTGGGATCGCGATCGAACACGGCTTCGGCCTGCGAGGTGTGTTCTCCGGACAACACGAGATATGCGAGAAGCGTGGCGTCGGCGACGATCACATCCGTCCCGACGACTTGGCTTGCTTCAGTTCACGATCGGTAAGGAACACGCGTGTGATCCGTGCCCGTGCGCGTCGGAGGCCATCGAGTGTCGCGTCCACGTCCGCCTGCGTTCGACGGCCTGCCAGCACCGACTCCAGGCACAGAATCGCCTCAGCGTTCAGACTCCGCCGGTTCTCGGCCGCTCGAGCCTTCAGCTGGGCGTAGACGTCGTCGGGAAAATTCTTGAGTGTCAGGGTTGCCACAAGCTCCTCGTTACATCCGGAATGGATGCAATATGGATGTTGGCCGACAGTCGTCAATAGCACCGCCCGCCCCTCGCGCCATACCCCCGGCCCCGGTTACAATGCGGAACCCCTTTCCGCCAGTCCCTGCTATGGCCGCCACACAATCCGGACGCACCCAGAAGATCTGGCGTGATGGCCAGCTCATTGACTGGGCGGACGCCCAGATCCACGTGATGAGCCATGTGGTGCACCACGGGTCGAGCGTCTTCGAGGGCGTCCGCTGCTACGAGACACCCGGCGGAGGAGCGGTGTACCGCTTGCGGGACCATATGCGTCGTCTTGCTGACAGTGCGCGCATCTACCGGATGCCGATGCGCTACTCCATCGAGACGATGATGCAGGCTGTGATCGATACGGTGAACGCGAACGGACTGACGCACTGCTACCTGCGTCCGATTGTTCTGCGCACCGGCGAACAGATGGGCGTGCTCCCGTCGCAGGACCCGGAGCTCACCGAGACGTTCGTGGTGGCGTACAACTGGGGTGCGTACCTGGGCGATGGCTCGCTGGAGAATGGCGTCGATGTGCATGTGTCCAGCTGGCGTCGTGCTGCGCCGGACACCTTCCCGACGCTGGCCAAGGCGGGTGGCAACTACCTGAATTCGCAGCTGTCAAAGATGCAGGCGCAGCTGGATGGATACAGCGAAGGGATCATGCTCGACAGTCAGGGCCTGATTTCGGAAGGGAGTGCCATGAACCTGTTCGTGGTGCGCGATGAAGTGCTCTACACGTCGTCGGTGGCGAGCGGAATCCTGAACGGCATCACACGCGACAGCGTGATGACAATCGCGCGGGACCTGGGCTATGAAGTGCGGGAACAGGCGCTGCCGCGTGAGTTCCTGTACATCGCCGACGAAGTGTTTTTCACCGGAACCGGTGCCGAGATCACGCCGGTTCGTTCCATCGACCGGATTCCTGTCGGCAGCGGGAAACCGGGTCCGATCTGCCGTGCGATCCAGACCGAGTTCCTGGGCATTGCCCGGGGAACGATCCACGATCGACACGGCTGGCTCACGCCGGTTGCAGAACCAGTGGGAGCAGCGCGATGAACGTGCGACGTGGATGCTGCAGCCCTGGGCTGCGACATGTGGCCGACTGGTATTCCAGTCGTCGCCACGTCCACCAGCACGCCGACACTACGCCGGTGTCGCATCGCGCCTCTCGCCACGCCTCGTGTGCGAGGGGCGTTTCACTTTCCTGATGGACGGAGGGTACGTGAACGTCGGCTGTCTTGCGCTCAACGCTTCGTACGAACCGCTCACGCTGGTACCGATGAGACGTGCGCTCCGCCTGCTGCTGGATGGCAAGGCGGAGATCGTGGAATCGGACGAGGGAAAGCTGGTGCGCTCGGAAAAGTTGTCCTTCCCCCGCCCGGTGGTAATCCGCCTGACGAAGTTCATTCACGTGCCGCGCCGGTTCCGGCGGCAGGTGACGAACACCTTTCTATTCGCCCGCGACCACTACAAGTGTCAGTACTGTGGTCGCACGCAGTCGGACCTCAAGCCGCGCGAGCAGCTCACCCGCGATCACCTGATTCCGATGTCGCGCGGTGG
>JANMWU010000336.1:0-2227 GCA_031380785.1 Gemmatimonadaceae bacterium | reverse complement strand
GCGCTGGCTCCGCCAAGCACAATACCCTTGTCCCACGCCGCCTTCAGCACAACGTCGATACCCTGCGCTTTCCAGATCGCCT
This sequence comes from Gemmatimonadaceae bacterium, assembly GCA_031380785.1. Taxonomy (GTDB): domain Bacteria; phylum Gemmatimonadota; class Gemmatimonadetes; order Gemmatimonadales; family Gemmatimonadaceae; genus JACMLX01. Next base: position 2,145 of record JANMWU010000336.1, on the reverse strand, counting down.
GCTGATTGAGCGTGTTCCCGCCTGAGCACACAATGCCATCCATTGACAGCAGCACTTCGTCCCAGCTCAGCGGCTGACTCAGGCTTTCAATGAAACTGCGTTGCACATGCGGCTCGACATCGAGCGTGCCGCACTGCTGATAGAAGTTGATGATTCCGGCGTCGCTGTCAGCTGATGCCGTAGGCAGATAGCAGATGCGCGGCCGCGTCTTTCCCGACAGCTGCGCCATGTACCTGATGAACGCGCGATTGAAGCCGCCACCAGCAATGAGAATTTTGCGAACTGACGCAGGTGCCGCGGCGGGGATCGTCTCGTCAGGCATGTCGATCGGATTGAAGTGAGCGCCGGGCAGATGGGCAGCGCCAAATGCGGCAGTGCCGAGCGCTGTGGCGGTGAGAAATTCGCGGCGGTCCATGTATCGGAATCTGCGTGGTCGGAGCGATGATCAGCGAACGACAGGCAACACGAGATGTGACGGCATCGCCGGCGTGGCAAACACGCGCTGCGTCGCCTTCACGAAGTCACTCGCCTTCGCCTCATAAATGCTCGGCACGTACTGTTGCGGATTGCGATCGATGACGGGGAACCACGTGCTCTGAATCTGCACCATCACACGATGGCCTTTCAGGAACATGTGATCGTGATCACGAAGCGGGAAACTCCACTCGGTGGGTTTGCCGGCAGGCAGTGGCCGCGGATGCTCGAAGCTCTGGTTGTAGCGGCCGCGCCGTACTTCCATCGCGATCGGCAGCTGATAGCCATTGAGCGAACGCGCGTACTGGCTCGGCGCCGGCCCGTCACCAGCGTCCCACCAGTTCGGCTGCGCGTTGTCCGGGTACACGTCAATGACTTTCACCACGAAGTCAGCGTCGGTACCTGACGTTGACGCGAACAGTTGCGCTGAAAGTTCACCGGTGACGACGAGATCCTTGTCGAGCGGAGCGCTGACGTAGGTGAGCACGTCCGGCCGATGATCAACAAAACGCTGATCGGCAACTTCCCAGCGTCGCCAGTCACCGTTTGGATACGTCGGCGAAATGGGGCGCTGCCGATATGGCACCGGATTGGCAGGATCGGAGATGTATTCGCGGAACGCAGCCCCGGTACCTGACGGCGCCGAGAATGAGAGCGTGCCGTCCGAATGAAAGTAGAGATTCGTGCTCACTGCACCGGGCACCGGCCACGCATCGTAGTGCTTCCACGTGTTCGAACCGGACTGGAAGGTTGCCGCCTGCCAGGTGGGCTTTTCGCCCTTGCCATGCAGATAGTAGCGGAAGAATGGCGCCTGATACTCCTCACGGAATTCGCGCGCGGTTGCATGGCCGCCGAACGGAATCTGTCCGATGCTGTCGCCGACAGGTTGCTGCCATTGCCCGTGAAACCACGGTCCCGCGACGATGAAGTTGTCGCGGTTTGGGTTCTTCGCGTTGGCGCGCCGAAATATCTGCCACGGTCCCCACGGATCTTCCTGATCCCAGAACCCGGCGACATTCAGGTTCGGCACGGTTGACGCGTTCACCTGCGTATACCACGCCTCGGCCTTGTGAAAGCCGTCGTAATCCGGGTGCTTCACGACGTCGTTCCAGTACGGTATCGAGCCGTGCAGATACTTCGTATTGATGTTCGACAGGGGCCCAAGATCGAGATACCACTGGTACGTATCGTACGTCTCGAAATTGAAGTTGGTGTTGGCACCCTTGTCGGCCTGCTCGAGCACCGCGTACTCAAACGCATAGCTTTCGCGCAGGGCGCCGTAGCGATGATCGTCGTCATTCATCCACTGATCGGCGGGCGACGCCTGTTCACTGATGGCCTTGAGCGCCGGATGCGGCTTGAGCAACGTCTGTGCGGCAGTCAGTCCATCATACGACACGCCGTAGACGCCGACTTTGCCGTTGTTGTTCGGGATGTTCTTCACCAGCCAGTCGACCGTGTCCCAGGCATCGGTGGTCTCACTCACGTGTTTCGGATCGTCGAGTCGCACCACTGACGAGAGCAGAAACACGCCTTCTGATTTGAAGCGGCCGCGCAAATTCTGAACGACGAAGATGTAACCGTCAGCCGCCAGCTCTTTCAGGTTCGTCGGTATCTCCTGCGGCGCGCGATCCGGCACGCCGTACGGCGAGCGACGCAGCAGAATCGGCA
>JANMWU010000331.1:0-6859 GCA_031380785.1 Gemmatimonadaceae bacterium | reverse complement strand
CGCTAACACGCGTTGCTGCTGACACTGCGGCCGGCGTATTGTGAGCAGGAGAGCCTTTTGTCGGCCGCAGCGCAGCAGAACCCTGTCTCGTTCGTTCGGTGGCAGCGCAGCGATTCCATCGAATAGCGACGAGCCCGCGCCCCGCAACCCTGCGTTGGCCGTAAGTAAACGCAACGTTCGCGGCCGGCATCCAATCCACAGTGCCAGCCCGTTCACCCGTGACATTTCCCGGAGATCGTGCCATGAGCTACCTCGTGCGTTGCACGCGCAATGCCGCCGTCACGCTTGCACTCGTATTGCAACCATCGGTTACTCCAACGCCCGCAGGCGGCTCGATCGAGCGCATTGCTACGCTCGAAACGGCTCGTGCGGCGCACACGACTACGGCGCTGCCATCCGGCGAACTGCTGGTGGCCGGCGGGATGGGCGTGGGCGGAAGTAGCCTCTCCACGGCCGAGCTGATCGACGTGTCGGCTGCGACTGTTAGGGGCGTAGCCTCGATGACTCAGGCACGGGCCGGCCACACGGCGACGGCCCTTCCCGATGGGCGGGTTGTAGTGGCCGGAGGATACAGCGGCGAGTACTTGTCTTCGGTTGAAGTCTTTGATCCGGCCCGCAAACAGTTTGTGATGATGGGGCACCTGAACGAGGCCCGGAGTGGCCACACCGCCACCATGCTTCCGAACGGCCGGATACTGATCGTCGGTGGTGTGGGCCGCGGATGGTCGTTTTTGGCCAGCGCTGAAGAATTCGATCCGGTTACCGGCCAGTCCCAGCCCACTGGACCGTTGAGCGTCCCGCGCGAGAGCCACACGGCCACACTTCTGACGGATGGGCACGTCCTGGTGGTCGGCGGCCATCGGGGCCGCCGTGAGGCGATGGAAGTGTACGCGAGCGCTGAACTCTTTGACCCGACAACGCGTCGCTTTCAGCCGACCGCGCACCTGACAACCGCGCGCCACAAGCACGATGCCGTGGGTCTGTCCGATGGTCGGGTCCTCGTGCTTGGCGGCGCCGATCGAACCGATCGACGCTACTACGCCACGACCGAGGTCTACAACCCGGTCACCGCATCCTTCGAAGCCGGGCCCTCAATGATCAGCACCCGGTACAAGATAAAAGGTACCGCGGTCCGGCTTACCACCGGCGATGTGTTGGTCTCGTCCGGCGCTCGCGGGGCCGAACTGCTGGATCGAGGTTCGTTCACATTTCATGCAGTGGCAGGGGAGTTCCCCGCGGCCTTCTTCTTCGCCACGGCCACCGCACTCCCGACCGGCGATGTCGTGATCGTGGGTGGGTATGGCCCGGACAACCAGAATACGAGTGGGGTGTGGCGCTTCCGTGCACGCTAGTCAGCGCTGACGAGTTGTACGCGTGCCGCCGTGAGCAGCCTCCGTGCGAGTCTGTCGACGACGATGCCCAGTCGCATGCGCCACCTTCGCCGCGTCAGCCATGCGCGCTGCGAGACACTTGAGCGCCCAGCATACGCACGCCCAGCGCCCAAACCGTACGCATCGCACTGCGCGCAAGTCTAATTTCAACGCAGAGTCCGCGCGCCGCTAAAACACACTCCCCTCACCACCAACGGACCTCGGAGATTCCTATGAAGCGAGTCACTGGCATTGGCGGCATCTTCTTCAAAGCCAAAGACGCGCCGGCCTTACAGGCCTGGTACAAGCAGCACCTCGGAATCGATGTGCAAGCCTGGGGTGGCGCGGCGTTCGACTGGACAGACGCTGAAGGTACGCCGGTTGCCGGAACAACCGCCTGGTCCGTGTTTTCGGAGCAAGGTGACCAGTTTGCGCCCAGCACTGCAACGTTCATGGTCAACTACCGGGTGGACGACCTCCACGCCCTGATCAAAGTCTTGCGCGAAGAAGGCTGCAACGTTCTCGAGAAGGTCGATGATTCCGAGTACGGGAAGTTTGCCTGGGTCATCGATCCAGAAGGAAACAAAGTGGAACTATGGCAACCGCCCTCTGTCCAATGACCCGGGCAGTCGGCCGCCGCACGACCGTGTGGTGTGTGCCGATGTGATCTCTCTCTTCCCCTGCCCGCCGAGACACTCTTTTATGACGCGCCATTGTCGACTCTCGCACCACGCAGTCGCGCGCGAGTCCGGTCAATCCCGGTCAACCATATTCGTAGCTCTGGCGGTGCTCGTGTTCGGGTTCGCCGCGTGCAAGCCGTCGGCCACGCCGCTCGCACGATCTGCCGACTCAGTGGTCGTGGAAAAGACTCGCATCGGTCAGACCTTGCCCACGCTCTCAGTGGCCACGTTTTCCGGAGACTCTGCCACCGTTGGCGGCCCGGCGCAACAGCCGGTAACGCTGCTGAATGTGTGGGCGACGTTCTGTGGCCCCTGCATTCGGGAATTCCCCTCTCTCGAAGCGTTACATCAGCGGTACGCGTCGCGCGGCCTGCGTGTGCTGGCGGTGTCGATCGATCACGCCGATGGCGAGGTCAAGAAATTCCTGATGGCTCACCCCGTCACATTCCGGATTGGACGTGACCCCGGCGGCGTCGTGACTACGGCGCTCGCCAACCCGAATTTACCGCAGACCGTGCTGGTGTCGAGCAACGGGCGTGTCCTGTATCGGTCGGAGGGCTTCGGAAACGACGTGCCACCAGCGCTGATTGCCGCCATCGATTCATCGCTCGGCGGCCGGTGATTTCGGGAGGTCGGCACGCGCCTGGCTGAAACGCATCGAGGCGCTTCTGGTCGGCGCCAGAGTCTCCCTTATGTTCGCGGACACTGGATTGATGCACTGAGTCACGCCATCAGCTGAGTTCGCTCTCAGTGGCGGTGCCTGACTTAGGCAACGCCTCGTCCGTGTTGCTTCTTCGCCACACAACAGGCTTGATTCCCGGCGCTCCGTCCCGCGACTCGGTGTTGTCCGGGAGGTGCATCCTGGCCGATCACGCATACGTCCGGCGCAGGACCAGTCGTTTGAACCGCTCACCATTGGTGCAGCGTTCGCACGAATTCTGTGTCGCGCACGCGTGCGCTCCCAATCGCATCAACGCCAGATGAAAGCCCAGAACCGCACTGTATGATCAAATCGCGCGCAAAAGCGCAGCGGGCGTCCGGTGATGGCGTCGTCCCGCTCGAAGCCGTGGCGGTTACAAAGCAACTAAAGCGCCGTCCCGCGCGACCGCCCGACTTCGTGAAACAAACGGACGCGCTGCTGTCGCTGGCTCAGGCAATGGCTGACGCGCCGCAAACGATTCTGCAGAAGCTGGCCGAGACGATTCTCGACGTGCTCAACGCCCACACCGCAGGCGTGAGCCTGCTGACCGCCGACGCGCAGCACGTCTTCTCGCCAGCAATCGCCGGCGCGTGGTCGTCGAACGTCGGGATCAGCACGCCGCGCGAGTTCAGTCCGAGCAGTGATGTACTCGATCTGAACTCTCCACTTCTGCTCAAGCACCTCGAACGGCGCTACACAGCCTTCCGCGCGACGGTGCCCGCCGCTGAAGAGTGCCTGCTGGTTCCGTTTCACATTCAGGGAAAGGCGATCGGCACAATCTGGGCGATTGCGCATGACCGATCCCGGACCTTTGACGCCGAAGATCTGCGCCAGCTGCAAAGCCTCGGCACGTTGGCAGCCGCCGCGTACCAGGCGCAGAACCACGGCGTACTCGCGCAGCAGCGTCGCACGCTGCAGCCGGAAGACGCCGACCAGTCTCGCACGGGCTTCCGGATGCCAGACTCGGAGCGCGAAGCGTTCAGCCGCAGTATCATCGAGAGCAGTCCTGATTGCATCAAGGTGCTCGATCTCGATGGCAAGCTGCTGGCGATGCACAACGGCGACGCACTGCTGGGCATCTCCGACTGTGTGCCATTCCTGCACACGTCCTGGATCAACTTCTGGGAGGGCGCCGATCGGAAGCAGGCGCAGACAGCGGTCGCGGCGGCGGTCGCGGGCGGCGAAGGTCTGTTTACCGGGTTCTTTCGGACATTGCGCGACGAACCGAAATGGTGGGAAGTCCGGGTGACGCCGATCCTCGATCACACAGGTACCGCGGTACGGCTGCTGGCCGTATCGCGCGACGTCACCGAGACGAGGCGCGCACAGCAGAATCTGGCATTTCTCGCGTCGATCGGCCGGGAGCTGTTGCGGTGGGCGACCGTGGACGAAATGATGGCTACAATCGGCGCCCGAATCGGCGCGCATCTGGACCTCTCGACATGTGCCTTTGTTGAAGTCAGCGAATCGGCAGAACAGGTGGTCATTGCGCATGACTGGCGTCGGAATGACGTCCCAAGCCTGATCGGGGTGTATCGTCTGCCGGACTTCGTCGACGAACGGTTTTTCCGCCTGGCACGCGCCGGCGAAATCATCGTCGTCAGCGACGTGGTGTCCGATCCGCGAACGGATGCGGCGAAGTTCACACCGCTCCGGATCGGATCGTTCATCTGCGCGCCGCTGCTCCGGGACCACCAATGGCTGTTTGCACTCTGCCTGTACAAGTCCGAGGCGTACGCCTGGCGTGAGGACGAGATCGAGCTCGCCCGTGAGCTGACAGCACGCATCTGGTCGCGAGTGGAGCGCCTGCGCGCCGAAGATGCGATGCGGGCCAGCGAGGAGCGCTATCGCACGTTGTTCAACCTGATGGACGAAGGCTACTGCGTCATCGAGATGGTTTTTGACGAGCATGACAACCCGCTCGATTTCCGCTACATCGATGTCAATCCAGCGTTCGAGAAGCAGTCAGGCATGCACGACGCCAAGGGCAAACTGGTGAGCGAGATATTGCCCAATATCGAAGATCACTGGATGCAGACGTACGCCAGGGTCGCACTCAGCGGCGAGCCGATACGATATGTCAATGAATCGGGCGAGCTGGAAGGGCGGTGGTTCGACCTGTACGCCTTCAGGGTCGGTGCGCCAGAACAACGGCAGGTTGCCGTGCTGTTTCGAAACATCAAAGCTCGCATGGATGCGCAGAAAGCATTACGGGATTCAGAGGAGCGCTATCGGACACTCTTCGATTCGATGGACGAGGCGTTTTGTATCATCGAAATGATCGTCGACGAGCATGAGCATCCGGTTGACTATCGCTTCGTACTCACCAATCCCACATTCGAACGGCAGACGGGTCTCCACGACGCGCTTGGAAAGCGAATGCGGGAACTGGTGCCGACGCTGGAGCAACACTGGTTCGACATCTATGGCAAAGTGGCGCAGACAGGCGAACCGATTCGCTTTGTGAACGAGGCGAAGGACATGCAGAACCGCTGGTTCGATGTCTACGCCTGCCGCGTCGGTGATCCGCAGGACCGCAAAGTCGCCATCATCTTCACCGATATCAGCGAGCGCCGGCTCACATCGGAGGCGTTGCGCAGTTCGGAGGAACGCTATCGCTATCTCTTCAACTCCATCGACGAAGGGTTCTGTGTCATGCAGATGCTCTTCGACGCGGATGACAAGCCGGTCGACTATCGATTCCTCGAGGTGAACCCATCATTCGAGAATCAGTCCGGGATTCATGGCGCCGTTGGCAAGCGGATCCTCGAGTTCGCCCCGCATATGGAATCATACTGGTTTGAAAAATACGGGCACGTCGCGGTGACTGGTGAACCTGTTCGCTTCACCAATGAATCGAAAGAACTGAACAAATGGTTTGACGTGTACGCCTTTCGGATCGGCGAGCCGGCGAGCCGGAAAGTGGCCGTGATTTTCAACGACATCACCCAGCGTACGCGCTCCGACGAGATGCTGCGCCGCAATGCGCAGGCCATGGCGGACCTCGACCGTCGCAAAGACGAGTTTCTGGCGCTGCTCGGACACGAACTCCGCAATCCGCTGGCGCCGATTAGCAACGCGGTCCAGCTCCTGCGGCTGGCGCCGAACGAGAATCCAATCCAGCAGAAAGCGCGGACGATCATCGAGCGTCAGGTCGGGCAGCTGACGCATCTGGTTGACGACCTGCTTGAGATCTCGCGGATCAACACTGGCAGAATTCAGCTTCGCCAGCAGCGCGTCCTGGTGCGCGGCATTATCGAACGGGCGGTGGAGACGACGCAGCCGAGCGTTCGCGAGCATCGCCACCAGCTCACGGTCTCACTTCCGGCAGAGCCGCTCTGGTTGAACGCCGATGCCGCCAGGCTGGAGCAGGTGTTCGTGAACCTGCTCGCCAATGCCGTGAAATACACCGACGACGGCGGCCAGATCTGGCTGACGATCGAGCAGGAAGGCGATTCCGTGGCGCTGCGGGTGCGCGATAACGGGATCGGCGTCACACCGGAACTTCTGCCAAACATCTTCGACCTGTTCACGCAGGCGCAGCGTTCTCTCGCCAGGTCGCAGGGTGGTCTGGGCATCGGATTGAGTCTGGTGCACCGGCTGGTCGCTCTGCATGGTGGCACAGTCAACGTGTCGAGCGTACTCGGCGAAGGGAGCGAGTTCGTGGTGCGCCTGCCGCTGATGCGCGCCGAGACGCCTCCATCGCCCGATCTGACGGCCAAGGGCTTGATGGAGCCGAGGCAGGGCTGCGGCGTGTTGATCGTGGACGACAACGTTGACGCCGGACGAAGTCTTGGGCTGCTGCTGCAAATGGTTGGTCATGACGTCCTGGTCGCGCATGATGGCCACAGCGCGTTGGACGCAGCAATTCGCTTTCGACCCGACGTCGTGATGCTTGACATTGGGCTGCCCGGACTGACGGGTCTGGAGGTGGCGCAAAAAATTCGCGAGCAGCCGTCACTCAAGAAGGCTGTTCTGATCGCGATCACCGGATACGGGCTCGATGCCGATCGATTGCGGTCCCGTGAAGCTGGCTTTGATCATCATCTCGTGAAACCCGCAGACTTCCAGCAGCTGCAGGACATTCTCAGTCGCGTATGTGAGGTCGC
>JANMWU010000304.1:0-2276 GCA_031380785.1 Gemmatimonadaceae bacterium | reverse complement strand
ACGCGGATGAAACGGCGCAAGCAACGCCGCACTCGGAGCTGCGTTCGTGCGTCGCGCCGGTTGATGATATTTCAGTCATCGGTGTTGCCGACTCCTTCAGCGCCCACAGTCTTGAGGACGAGCTCCTCATCGCGCGCCTCGCCAACCGCGACCTGTCGGCACTCGGCGCTCTGTTCGATCGCTTCAGCGATGAGGTCCATGCGGTCGTGGTGCAGATCGTGGGGAACGAAACCGAAGCTGAAGAGGTTGTCGAGGAAGTATTCTGGAAAGCGTGGGAGCGTTCGGGAGCGTACGAACGGAATCACGCCTCGCCATGCGTCTTCATGCGCGAGCTCGCGCGCGAGCAATCAAGTGACGCGTTGCGCATGAGCAGAAGTTCATACGCCGAAACCACCGCACGAAGCAGACTGCAATTGTCGAAACGACAGCCGGTTCTTTTTGCCAGGCGATTGATGCGCGATCGGATTCAGCCGCGACAAGCAGGCACCGATCGTGCTACACGGAAAGCATCACCCACGTCATTCCTCATTCCTGGGATTTATAAATGGCAGACTCCACTAAAGACGCGACTGCAGAAACGATCGACAGTTATATCACCGACATGCTGGCACTGGAGAAGCACGTCCAGACCGCAGTGTCAGGCCAGATTGCCGATCTCGATGAACACAGCGAATTCAAGGGTCCGCTGATTCGAATCCAAACCACCTGCGAGACGCACGTTCACGCACTCGAGGCGCTCACGGCGCGACGTGAGCAGAATCTCGGCGGCATGTCGAAAGTTGTGAAAAAGGCCGTCTCATCTGTTCTCGGCCTCGGCGCGGCCGCAATCGACTTTATCCGCACTGAGAAGTTGCCGAAGGATCTCCGCGACGACTACACCGCGATCTCGCTGTCGTACATCGGATACCTGATGCTTCACACAACCGCGCTGACCCTGCACGATGCAGAGGTCGCCGATTTCGCACGCAACAGCCTCGGCGAGTACGCAGAGACGATGATGGCATTGCAGCGCATCATTCCGGCCGCGACGGTGGCTTTTCTGGCATCCGAAGGTCTCGATGTCGACGCCAGTGTGCTGCCGACGATCGAAGAGACTGTCAGCAATTCCTGGAAGTAGTCAGTTCGGTGAGCTTGGCATGCTGACCTGAGTAGGTTGGCGAGCATCTCAACCTCTTTCGCCGCAGCCGCCACCGCCGCGACGGTGGTGCCTGCCGTCAGGTATTGCGGCTATACTCACACCGACGCACGCGGCACGCGAAGTTCCTGCCCTGCTGTTGTGAAGGAACGCTGGGTCCTTTGCAGATGGCGCTTTGATCATCGTTTGGTGATCCGGGCGCCATTTGTGTTTGCTCCACCGTCCGCCTTGCTGCAGGACAGGCCTGTGCGATCGCGAAACGCGAAATCGTCCGTTCAGCGATAGCAGCCGCCAGCAAGAAAACATTCCCGAATCGGACGGCGCAGTGATCGATCCCCAAAAGAAAGCCGGAGAGCCGAGCGCGGCTGATTGTGCGCCGCTCGCCTCAGTCCTGTGCACCAAAGAGCTGGACCGACGCCCAATTCGCGTGCCCGACTACGAGCGGCAGTCTCACGCATTTCTGAAACTCACTCAGGCGTTCGCTGAATCTCCGGATGACGTATTCGAGTCGCTCACTCAGGAAATCCTGACGCTGCTCCACTGTCATTCGGCAGGTATCAGTCTGCTGTCTGACGATGCGACGCGTTTCGACTGGGTGGCTGTTGCGGGCGCGTGGCGTCAGCATGCGGGTGGCGGCACACCGCGCGACTTCGGTCCGTCCGGCGACGCGATTGATTGCAACGCACCGCTGTTGTTCAGGCATCCTGAGCGACGGTATGCGTACCTGCTAAGTACGCCGCCGCCGGCGGTGGAGTTGCTGGTGGTGCCGTTCCATCTGCTGGGCAGAGCAGTCGGTACGATCTGGGCGGTTTCGCATGACGAGCATTGCACCTTTGACGCCGAAGATCTTCGGCAACTGCAGAGTCTCAGTACGTTCGCCACGGCGGCCTATCGGGCGCACGGCGTGAGTGCACAAGAAAGGACGAGAGACTCCGATGCATTGCGATTGAACACGGCGCTGGCGACGCTGAACGCGGAGCTGCGCGATAGTGCGACGGCCGTCCGGCGCAGTGAAGGAGACCTGCGTGATTTCGTCGAGAATGCGGCCATCGGACTGCATTGGGTCGGTGCCGATGGCACGATTCTGTGGGCAAATCAGACCGAGCTCGATCTGCTTGGCTACCAGATGGAAGAATATGTC
>JANMWU010000262.1:0-4237 GCA_031380785.1 Gemmatimonadaceae bacterium | reverse complement strand
ACCTTCGCGCGCGGCACGTGCTCGGTGACCGGAATCGGAATCCAGGTATCCGTCGCAGCGGCCGCCGTCGCGTCGGGTTGCGTAAAACGCGTGAGGTTCGCGGTCCGGAACAGTGGCTCAAATGAGGACATCGTCTCCTCCCTTGCCACCGATGACGATTTCGCCCATCTCCTCGAGACGACGCACCTGCGACACGAATGCCGTCTGCGCCGCTTCCACATCCTTCATGCGCGCCGGTCCCATCATCTCCATCTCTTCCTGCAACGCCGCCACGGCGCGCTGCGACATGCAGCCAAGGATCTTTGCCTTGAGCTCGGGGCTCGCCGCCTTGAGCGCCAGCGCCAGGCTCTTCGCTTCGACTTCGCGCAGCACGCGCTGAATCGCCTTGTCGTCGAGCGACGAGAGATCCTCGAACACGAACATCAGATTCTTGATGACTTCGCACAGCTCCGGATCGCGCTCCTCGACGCCCTGCAGCAACTCTTTCTCCAGCGCGCCGGAGATGAAGTTCATCACCTCCGCCACCGCCTTCGGTCCACCGGATGCGGTGCCTTCCGCCATGATGCTCGAGGCGTCGGCGCCGATGTGCTTTTCGATCAGCATCAGCATTTCCGGCTGCACCTTCTCCATGCCGGCCATGCGATACACCACTTCGCCGCCCTTCGACGACGGGATCTCCTTGAGGATGTTCGCTGTCTGCTGCGGATCGAGGTGCGCCAGCACCAGCGCTATTGTCTGCGGATGTTCATTGCGCAGCGTGTTGCCGAGTTGCTGCGGATCGGCGCGACGCAGGCGTGTCAGACCCGCGGTGTCCGACAGGTTGCTCTGAACGCGGCGCAAAATCGATTCAGCTTTCGCAGCGCCAAACGCCTTCTCGAGCACTTCGCGTGCGTATTCCACGCCGCCATTCGAGAGCGAGCCGATGCCGATGGCCGTTTCAATCCACTCTTCGAGCACGTTGTCGATCACGTCGCCGCCAACGTCTTCCATGCGGGCGATTTCAAACGACAGCAGATCGACTTCGTCCGACGTCAGTTTTTGCGTCACCTTGGCGGCCGCGTCGGTACCGAGCGCGAGGCACAGCAACGCGGCCTTCTGACGACCGTTCAGTGACTCAAAGGTGATGACGGGTGCGGTTCGCGCGAGGCTAGGCACTGCGCATCCAGTTGCGGATGATTTTTGCCGACACGTCGGGGTAGGCCTCAGCCGTCGCCACGACGCGTTCCTTGAGCGGGTTCACCGGTATCTGGAATGGCTGGTAGACGATGTTGGTGTTGGCGATGGCGTTGTGGATGTCACTCTCCGCACGCTCGGCCAGCTGCGCCATCGGCTGTCCCGCCGCGTTCAGCTGTGGCTGACGGCCGGCTGCGACGGCCATTGCACGCGCATCGGCGCTCTGCGACTTCAGCGACTTGAGCATCATCAGCGCAATCACCATTGCGATCGCGAGACCGGCCAGGCCCAGCACCGGACGCTGCACCAGTTGCACCGTGCGCATCAATTTGTCGCTGGTCGATTCAGCGGGGATCGCCGTTACGCCTTCGAATGCCGTGCTCACGACCTTCACCATGTCACCGCGCGTCGAGTCGAAGCCGACCGCGTTGCGCACCAGCGCCGAGATCTGATCCAGTTCTGTCTGCGGACGGGTGGTGCTCACACCTTTCGCATCGACGCGATCCTTCACCAGCACTGAAACCGTGAGACGCTTCACCACGCCGGTGGCCGACTTGATCGTCTCCACAGTGCGTGAGTTGTCGTAGCTGCTGGCAACGTTGGTTGAGCCGGCGCCGCCATCACTGCCTGGTGTGATCTCGGCCTTCTGCTCGGTGCTGAGCGCCTGCTTTTCCGGATCGACCACCTGCGACATCCGCTCCACCTGATCGAAGCTGAGGTCTGCCGCGACACTGACGGTCGCGTTGCCGACACCCACGATCTGGTTCACCATCGATCCGGCCTTTTCGGCCAGATGATCTTCAACCGCGCGCTGCTGTTCAAGCTGTGCGCTGCTGAGTGACGCCGGATCGTTCGCATCGAGCATGCGCGAGAGCAGGCGGCCGCCGTCGTCAAGCACCGCCACACGCTTCGCTTCGAGGTTGTCGATGCTGCTGGCGACGAGCTGTGAGATGCCGCGCACCACATCGGCTTCGGGACGCTGACCGTTGCGCAGCTTCACCACCACACTGGCCTCGGCCGGCGTGTCGCCCGATCGGCGGAAGGCTTGAGTCTCCTTGATGGCGAGATGCACCTGTGCGCGCTCAATGCCTTTCATCGTACTGATTGTGCGCTCCAGCTCTCCTTCAAGCGCGCGACGATAGTTGATCTTCTGCGCAAAGTCGGTCATGCCCCAGCTGGGCTGATCGAACAGCTCCATGCCGGGGCGACCCTGCGACGGCAGTCCGGCCGACGCCAGTACGACGCGTGCCCGTGCCAGATCGGTGGTGGCCACCATGATGTCGGTGCCGCCGCGTTCGAGCTGGTACGTGACACCGGCAGCGTCCAGCGCATCGGTCATCTTGCCGACGTTCTCCAGCGGCACACCGGCGAACGCAGGCACCATCTCCGGCCTGGTGGCCCAGCGTGACAGCCCGAAGATCGCAATCAGCGCCACCACACCCACGCCGAAAATCGCCACTCGGCGGGCTCCGCCAATCCGTTCGAACAACTGCTCGATCGCGGGAGGCATCGCGATCAGTTCTGCATGGACATCACTGTCCGGTATGCGTCAACGACTTTGTTGCGCAACTCGATCATCGTGTCCAGCGCGATGCCGGCTTCGCTAGCGGCGGCCATCACCTGATGCAGCTCTACCTGTTCACCATTGAGAAAGCGACGTGTCGTCTCGCCGCTCACGTCCTGCGCGGCGCTGACTTCGTTCACCGCGCGCGTGAGCACATCGCCGAATGCGCTGCCGTTGGTCGGTTCGGGCAGCACCGGCACCGATTTGCCACCTTCGCCGGGCAGCCCGAAGTCGGCCACGCGCTGTGCGAAGGCACTGAAGCGATCGATCGTCATGGTGTTCAGCCTCGAACGTCGAGATGGGCGCCACGCATGCCAATCGGTGCGGCAGCGGGAGCAGCGGCCGGCTCCATGCGCCGCCCATACGTGAGCGGACCGAGTGCGGCGCGACGCGCCAGCAGCCGGGTGGTGTCTTCGGAGCGGCGCGCGTGGTGCGTTGCGCGCTGATCGTCGGCGGCGCCGGCATCGTCAGTGGTGCGCGCATCGAGCTGCAATTCATCGCCGCGCACAACCGCGGCGTCATTGCGACGGAAGAGATCGGGCAGCGCGCCAGCCAGTGATGGCAGCTGCGCCGTGAGTGCTGAAATCGCCATGCTCAGAGCTCCAGCGACTTGCGAAGCATTTGCTTCGCCGATTGGAACACGGTCGCGTTGGCCTCGAACACACGACGCGCATCGAGCAGATCGACGAGTTCGGTCGTGCGATTCACGTTCGACAGTGTCACGTAGCCGCCGGCATCGGCGTCGGGATGACCGGGCATGTGCACGCGCGCGCCTGGCGTCGTGTCTTCCTGCACGCTCTCGACTGTCACGCCGTAGTTCGGATCGTCCACCGGCACGGGTGATGACGACGCGGCGCCGGCCGGCACATTGAACTGCGATGTGCCGAACGGCTGCGTGGTGAATGGCAACTGATTGGGGAAACGAAAACTGGCTTCGCGCTCGTCGGTGTTTGCAGGACGCATCTGCACCACCCGTCGATTGTATGCCTTGCCGTTTGTGCCATGCGTGACGTCGGCGTTCGCGAGGTTGCTCGCGGCCACTTCGATGCGGGTGCGTTGAGCTGACATTCCGCTCGCCGCGATACCAAGTGCGCGAAACATCGGCCTGACGCTTGGTCCGCCGACAAATGGAAGAAGTCCGGGAAGCTTTGGCATCTGTGTCAGCGATCCTGCAGTGCGCGGCGGATCGAGTCGTACGTGCCCTTGAGGCGCGTGGCGGCGGTCTCGAAAAAGAGCTGCTCATTCGCGAGAGCGGCCATTTCCTGTTCGGTGTCCACGGGTCCGCGCTGGCCCGAGACGGCCGCAGCGGCGGTGCTGCCGGCCGGCAGTGCGAAACCGTCCCTGTTCACCACCGTCGCATTGGCCACGCGGTCGGCGATCTGCCGATGCCGTAGCGCACTCTGATCGAGCGCTTCGCGGAGCGACGCCGCAGAGGAGACCCGATTGATGAAGTTGAAGAGCGCCATGATCCGGAACCGAGGTGAGGGGACACGCGTCGGG
>JANMWU010000185.1:0-2498 GCA_031380785.1 Gemmatimonadaceae bacterium | reverse complement strand
TCGGCGATCCTGCCGTCACTGGGCACCGCGGGCATGCTGAGCACCTGGGCCGGGCTCAGACCGATGACTCGCGACGGCCTGCCCCTGATCGGAGCGGATGCTGAGCATCCGTCAGTGTTGTATGCGTGCGGCCATGGCAGGAACGGCATCCTGCTCGGTCCGCTCACCGGCGCACTGATCGCGGCAGCAGTCACCGGTGCGCACCCTGCAACCGATCCAGCGCCGTTCAGCCCCTTACGCTTCGACGCATCAACAACACAGAATCGCGCCAGTGCATAGGAGTAACTGCCAGTTCAATTTTCACTGGTTACTGCGCCTTCCATCCCGTTTCGTTCGCGCCTAGCTTCTTCCGTCATACCGGACCGCTCCTCGGCGCGACGGCGGTAGAGTGGCGTGTTGTCGTCGCTCCCGTTCCGCTCGTGGAAAGGTCCCCGGAAACGGGTCATGCAAGAGCATTTGTACCAGATCCTCGGCCGCCACCGCGCCGAACCCCTCCCGGAACGCAAACCGAGCTGGCTGAAGGTCAAGGCGCCAGGTGGTGAGAACTATTTGCGCATCAAGGGCATGATGCGCGAGCTGGGCCTCCATACAGTTTGCGAAGAAGCCCGGTGCCCTAACATCGGCGAATGCTGGGACCACGGCACGGCCACGTTCATGATTCTGGGCGACGTGTGCACGCGAAATTGCGCCTATTGCGCCGTCGCGCACGGTCGTCCGCCCAGCTTCGATCTGGCGGAGCCGGAGAAGGTGGCATCGGCGGTGGCGACAATGAGTCTGCGGCACGCCGTGATCACGTCTGTCGATCGCGACGACCTGCCCGACTTCGGCTCGCATCACTTTCATGAAGTGATCCGGCTGATCCACGAGAAGGTGCCGGGATGCTCGGTGGAAGTGCTGGTTCCCGATTTTCAGGGTGACCGTGACGCGATCGAGCACGTGCTTGACGCGCGGCCGGAGATCTACAACCACAACACGGAGACCGTCCCGCGTCTGTACAAGAAGGCGCGTCCGGGCGGCCGGTACGAGCGGGTGATGAACATCTTCCGCGTCGCGAAGGCGTACGCGCCGGATATCCTCACCAAGACAGGCATGATCCTCGGCATGAGTGAGACGATCGAGGAAGTGATCGAAGTCATGAAGGACCTGCGCTCGGTGGACGTCGATATTCTGACGCTCGGGCAGTATCTCAAGCCTTCGGAGAGTCATATCGCGCTCGACCGGTACTATACGCCCGAAGAATTTCGCCAGCTCTACGAAGTCGGCATGTCACTCGGCTTCCGTCACGTTGAAAGTGGTCCCCTCGTGCGGTCGTCGTATCACGCGTGGGAGCAGGTGCAGGCAGCCGCCGTCGGCTGATTGCTGTCGTTGTCCCGATCCCTGTCGCGGAACAGTCCCGGCATCGGATCGCAGTCAGAGCATTGCGTCGCTCACAGTAGGGAGCGTCCAGACATCACGAGCTGCACACACGTGTGGCGTCGTCGTCGTTCAACCCACTGTCGCACCTCTTCCATGGCCAAGCGCACCACAGCGGCGAAAGCATCGCCCAAGCCTGCCGCATCCGCGTCGGTTTCCACTCCGGCAGCCGATGCCGAGCGCACGCTGCATCTGTCGTTGCTCCGTTCGATGCTGTTGCAGCGTCGGTTCGAGGAGCGCTGTGCCGAAGCGTATGCCATCGGTCGCATCGGCGGCTTCTGTCATTTGTATATCGGGCAGGAAGCGGTCAGCACCGGCACACTCAGTCATCTGCGACCCGATGACTACATGATCACCACCTACCGTGATCACGGTCAGGCGCTCGCCCGTGGACTCACGCCACGTTCGGTGATGGCTGAACTGTTCGGACGCGTCGATGGCTGCGCCGGCGGCAAGGGCGGCTCGATGCACATGTTCGACAAAGCCCTCGGCTTTCTTGGCGGACATGGCATCGTCGGCGGGCATCTGCCGATCGCAACCGGCGTCGGATTCGCGATCAAGTATCGCGGTGGCGATCAGGTGATCTGCTGCTTCTTCGGTGAAGCGGCGGTGAACAATGGCGCGTTCCACGAGTCGCTGAACATGGCGGCACTCTGGAAGCTCCCGGTGATCTTCATCATCGAGAACAATCGTTACGGCATGGGCACGTCGGTCGAGCGCGCCTCGGCCATCAACGACATCTATCAGCGCGCCGGCAGCTACGACATGCATCGCGGTGTGGTGGATGGACAGGACGTGCTGGCGGTCCGCGCGGCGATCGAAGAAGCGGTGACTCGCGCCCGCACCGATCAGAGCCCCACGCTGCTGGAGATGCGCACCTATCGCTTCATGGGCCACTCCATGTCTGACGCGGCCAGCGGCACCTATCGCAGCAAGGCCGAGCTGGATGAGTATCTGAAGCGCGATCCGATTGCGTTGCTGCGCGCGCACATGGAAGAGCGCGGCACGCTGACTGAAGCCGTGATGCAGGAGCTGGATACAGAACTCAAGGCAATCGTGCAGGACGCGTGGGATTTTGCCGAAGC
>JANMWU010000175.1:0-3746 GCA_031380785.1 Gemmatimonadaceae bacterium | reverse complement strand
CTTGCGTTGGACGCCGGGCTTCGTGGGAATCAGCGACGGCGCGATCACCGTACAGGCGATCCCCCAGGTCGCGAGCTCGCGCTGCAGGACGTAGCCGGCGCCCGAGGCCTCATAGCACGCCCGGAGGCTGGCGACGGGGCCAAGCTTCTCGAGGTACCGTCGGAGCTTCTTGAGGTCGTAGGACAGTGTGTCGACATGCGTGGGAGCGGGCGCGTCGCTCGGCAGCACGGCGATGGTGACCGACTCCTTGTGTACATCGAGGCCGAGGACGATTGTTGAGGGAGCGACGTCCGACCGCGCGATGGTTCGGGCTGCGACTGACATGGGGTGGTCCTCCGAGAAGAAGGGCGACACGTTGCATCGTCGCCGGTGGCTCTGGTGCCTCAGGTAGCAATGAGGAGCTAACCCACGCGACACCGGAGGGCCAGCCCAGTCATAACTTCTAGACGGCCCTGCACTCTTGTGTCCGTGTATATACAAGCGTAGGTTACGCCGGTGACCTTCGACTGGGATCCCGCGAAGAGCGACCGGAACCTGGTGCAGCGCGGCTTCGATTTCGAATTCGCGTCCCAGCTCTTTGCGACGACCTCTGTCGAGTTCGATGACACACGTCGGGACTACGGCGAGCGCCGTGTGGTGGCGCTCGGCCTCGCGGACGGAATTCCGCTGACCGTCGTGTTCACGGATCGGGTCGCCGCTGATGGCGCGATCGTGCGCCGGATCATCAGTGCCCGCGTGAGCCACCGGAAGGAGCGCCGCCGTTATGCCGAAGCCATCGAGCAAGCCCGTCCGCCGCGTGACGGTGAAGACGCCGATCAAGACGCCGACGAAGGGGCGCGCTGATCTGGCGCGGCTGCGTCGTACGTCAGACGCGGAGATCGCGCGCACGTCACCGCAGGGGCTGCGGGCGATGCCGGACGATTTCTGGCAGGACGCGCGCGTGGTGACGCCGGTCACCAAGCAGGCGATCTCCATTCGCCTCGACGAAGACGTCATCGACTGGTTCCGGGCAACGGGTCCGAAATATCAGACGCGCATCAACGCGGTGCTGCGCAGTTATGTCGAGCAGGTCGGTGCGGCGGTGCGCCCATCCGCGCGCAAGCGGCGGGCCGGCTAACGCCAGTTGCTGCTGCCATTGCGGCGATCATCGTTGCTCAGGAGCGGCATCGTGCAGCCGCAATGCAGCAGAACCCTGTCTCGTTGAGGCTGTAGAAAAAGCCTCAACGCGCGTCGCGTGCGGCGCCCGGATCGCGCAAACACTACGCGCGAACAACACTCGGCTGTGTTGGACCGTCGTTTCGCCTGCATTCCTTCTGTGATCGCGTCATTCGCGACGGCGCGGACTGCTCCCGGCCCCTCGGCTACGCCGCATATCCCGCGTGGGTGAGCTTTTCGATGTTGTGGACGAGACAAAAGAGCAGCCACTGGCCATTGACCTTCGCGCGGCCGCGCAGCGTGACGCGATCGAGTCGCTTGTTGTACCGCAGATTGGCGAACACCGGCTCGACCGTGGCAAAGCGTCGGCCGTATTCTGCGCGTCCTGCTGGGGCATCGAGGCGCTGCGGCAGGCGGGTCGTGTGCGTCGCTTTCGGCGACGGGGCTTGCTCGGTCGGCACCCGCCCGCGAAAGAACGCAACGTTGCGGACCACGGTCGTCTCGGGCGTGCGCAGACACTGCGCGCGCAGCGCACACGGCACGCAATCGCGTTTGGTGCCACGAAAATGTTCGCCGACGTATCCGTTCGTCACCTGCTGCGCGCCTTTGCGATAGAGCGACTTGCCGGCCGGGCACACACACGTGCGCGCGTTCGCGTCATACGTGAAATCGCTCGGGGCAAATACCGACGACGAGGCTGTCGCGGCACGCGACTGGTCGTGCAACGGATCCGGCGCGCGCGTGTGATGGTCGCGATCGGCGAACCGGTCGTCACGTTTCCGCATGTCCGGATCGGCAATGAGCGCAGGGATCTCGCGGTCGGCGAGGGCCGCGAGATTCGCGTCACTCTGGTAGCCCGCATCGGCCGTGAGCACCGTGTGCGTCGTGCGCCGCGCCGCGAGCGCGTCCACGACTGGGAGCAGTAGCTCGTGCTCGGAGCCCGTGCCGTGCGCTTGCGCGTCGACAATGATCTGGTGCGACGCATCGACGGCGGCCACGCCCGTATAGCCCTGGATGACGCCCTTGTCCGTCGCCATCTTGGCACTCTCATTGTCGGTGCGATTGCTCTTGCGCAGCCCACCCGTCGGACCGCGGCGGTCGGTGGGATGCATGGCGAGCCACTCGCGCAACTGCTCGGCATCCTTCGTGAGTCGCGCGATGCGCGCGGTGGTCTTGGCCGCGACATCGGGCTCCAGCGCCAACGCATCCGTCGCGCGGTGCCGATCGAGCATGGTCTTGGCCGCCGTCTCCAACTTCTCGGCCCGCTGTGTGAACTCGGCGCGCGTCCCGCTCCGATGCTTCGACGCGTTGCTCGGCAGCTTCACCCCGTCAATCGCAAACATCTCCCGCCCGATCAGCCCTTGGCGATCACACACCGCGAGTACGGCCGCAAACACGTGCGCGATGTCGTCGCGCAGC
This sequence comes from Gemmatimonadaceae bacterium, assembly GCA_031380785.1. Lineage (GTDB taxonomy): Bacteria > Gemmatimonadota > Gemmatimonadetes > Gemmatimonadales > Gemmatimonadaceae > JACMLX01. The sequence continues at coordinate 1,172 of JANMWU010000175.1, read as the reverse complement.
GTGCTCACGAAGTGCGCGATCGTCGTGAAGTGCGGGGCGGTCATCCCGCACAACGCCATGAACGTCACGTGTTCCTGGCACACCCGCTCGATCGCCCGGCTCCGCACAATGCCCTGCGAATACGCGAACAGCACCACTTTGAGCAACATGGCGGGCGGATACGCGGGCGCGCCGGTCGTGTCGTTCCGAAACCGGGCATCAAAGTGCGCCAGATCGACCTCGTGATCGAGCAGATGGTTCAACGCATGCTCGAACGTGCCCGGGAGCAGCTGCCGGGCGAGGTCGATCGCCACGAATTGCGGATTGGTATCGAGGGGCTTGTAGCGGGCCATGGTGGGTGCTCGACAGCGAGGGAACCGCGTGGCACATTCCAGGAGGCGGACACCCGACGTCCCATCAAGATTCGTTCCGTAATTCGGCCCGTAGCGGGCGTTTTTCTACAGCCTCGTTAGCCAGCACGAAGCGTTTGTGTCTGACAACTCTCGTTCTCGCGCCACCTTCACGAACACGTTGACATCTCCTCGCTCGAGGTTCCTTCAAATCGTGCGTCTCTCTGTGAAGCTAATTGCCAGCGTCGTCGTCGCGTTCGCATTCGTGGCATGCCGCGACGCAACCCCGTCGGTCACGCCGCGTGCGAGCAACACGAAGTCCGCAACGCCTACGCTGGCCGCGGCACCGGGAGTTGGTTCACGCTTTCCGACCATCGTGGTGCGAACGCTGGCAGGCGATTCTATCCGTCTCGGCGCAGGTGGAAAGCAGCCTCTCACACTTGTGAACATGTGGGCCACCTGGTGCGGGCCGTGCAAAGCGGAGTTTCCTGACTTGCAGCGGCTGCAGGATACGTACGGTAGTCGTGGCCTGCGCCTCATCGCTGTATCAACAGACCAACGAGACGCGGATGTTCGGGCCTTTGTAATGACCACCAATGCCAGTTTTCCAATTGGCCGAGACACAGCGGAAGACGTGTTGGCGTTTCTTCGCGATGGCAGCCTGCCCCAAAACATTCTGATTGGCGCTGATGGACGCATCCTGTACAAAGCGTTCGGGTTGCATCGGCCCGTGGATCCCGCGCTAACAGCTGCAATTGAGTCGGCGCTCGGAGGCGCATAGCGGCGTTCTCGTCGGGCTGGCTAACACGGGTTGCTGCAGCCACGGCGGCCGAGGTATTGTGA
>JANMWU010000167.1:0-5266 GCA_031380785.1 Gemmatimonadaceae bacterium | reverse complement strand
AAAGACATCTTCACGCGCGGCGCCGAAATTCTGACGTGGTCGCAAGCGCAGAAGGTGGCGTACTACCCAAAGATGGACTCGATTTTTCCGGCGCACGTCGCACTGCGCGGAACGGTCCTGCACGACCTGCCCACCGGTGCGCCGCTCGCCGCGCTGACGACGCCAGCGGCTGCGCAGTCGCTCACCGACTTCATCGCATCACAGCAAGTCGCGGGACTGCTCGTGATCCAGAACGGCGCGGTGCGACTGGAGCGCTATGGACTTGGTCAGACGGCGGCATCGCGCTGGACGTCGTTTTCTGTCGCGAAAAGTGTGACGTCAACGCTGGTCGGGGCGGCCATCAAGGATGGATCGATCAGCTCGATCGATGCGCCACTCACGAATTATATCGGCGAGTTGCGCGGCACCGCGTACGACGGCGTCACGGTGCGCCAGCTGCTCACGATGTCCTCCGGCGTGGCGTGGAACGAGAACTACACTGACCCGAACTCGGATCTCGTACGCTTCACGCATTACACGCCGGTGGCTGGCCTCGACGCGAACGTCGGATTTGCACGCACGCTGCACCGCGAAGCAACGCCAGGCACGAAGTGGGTGTACAAAACGCTCGAATCGAATCTGCTCGGCACGCTGGTAATTGCCGCCACTGGCAAGCCTCTCGCCACGTACCTCTCGGGAAAAATCTGGAGCACGTACGGCATGGAACGCGATGCTGCGTGGCTCACGGATCACATCGGTCACGAACAGGGCGGCGCCGGCCTGCAGGCCACGCTGCGCGACTTCGGTCGCTACGGTCAGCTGGTGCTGGACGGCGGTGTGGTGAACGGTCAATCCATCGTACCCGCCGGCTGGTTCGCGACAGCGACTCACAAGCAGTTTGACATCGGCGTTGCTGGCAGCGGGTATGGCTACCAGTGGTGGACGTATGACACCGGAGCGTTCGAGGCGCGCGGCATCTTCGGACAATTGGTGTTTATCGACCCGGCGAGGAAACTGGTGATTGTCGTACTCGGTGCCTGGAACGATCCCGTCGGCGGTCAGTCAGCGGACCTGCAACGCCAATTGGTGACCGCGATCCAGAACGCCGTGGACGCTGAGCGCTGAACGCTGTTACGCTGTTACGCTGTTACGCTGCGCGAGGAAATTCCCTGACGGGTGGCGGCGTCGTGTGCGAATGTCTCAGGCCGCGATTTCCGTGAGCTGATCACCCACCTGCTGCCGCACCTCAGTCGCCCCCGCCGCCATCGCCAGAAACGCCTCCGCGATCTGCGGATCCAGTTCCACGCCGGCCAGTGATCTGATCAGCGCCAGCGCCTTCTCGCGCGGCCACGGATCGTGATATGGCCGCCTGGAACTGATCGCGTCATAGATGTCCGACACATGCACGATGCGGCTCGCGAAGTGGGTCTCGCGCGGATACTTCAGCACGGGATAACCACCTTTGCCATTGAACCAGATGTGATGCTCGTACGCGACCGTTGCAGCCAGTGAGTTGCCAAGCCCGCGCGCCGTCAGAATTCGCGCGCCCTCCACCGGATGCTTCTGGATGATCAGCCGTTCCTCCGGCGTGAGCTTGCCGGGCTTGGTCAGCACCTCAGCCGGGATCATCGTCTTGCCGATATCGTGCAGCAGCGCCGCTGTACCGATTGCGCGCGTGTCGGCATCCGACAGCCCGAGCTGATCACTCAAGCCCATCGACAACATCGCGACGTTGCAACAGTGCGACGTGGTGTATTCGTCAAAGTTACGAATTTCCAGCAACGGCAACAACACGCCCTGCTCGCGCCGGATCGTCACGGCCAGCGCGCGCACGATGCCATCCACTTCAGCCATCGGAATCTTCCGACCGGATGAGACCTCGTCGTGAATGAAGTCAACCGCACTCACCTCGGCGCCAAGTCCGATGAACGCGAGGCCGTCCTTCGCCGCATGCGTGTGTGGATCCTGACGAGTGTCGACAGTCGCCACCGACAACGGACCGTGCCGGATGCCGTTATGCGACCACGACGATCCCGGGCCTGCCGGACCGGCAAGTTTCTGACGGATGGACGTCAACATCGTGTTCACGTCGTCTCTCGTGGGCACGGGCTCGGCCGCGACTTCGAGACGCTGCACACCAACCTGCCAGAGTTTGTTGCACCACTCCCATCCGCGCATCTCGGTGATAGGACGGGAGCCCGCCACCACTTCATTCTCGAGAAACGACAATCGCAGCGTACCCTCCTTGACGACCGCGAGCAATGCAGTGTGCAGACGCGTCAGCGCCGTCTTCTGCATCGGATGTTCGTCACTGTAGAGCGACTGCGCCGAGAATGCCTGGCCGAGTGCCGTGAGGAATGCCATTTCCTGGTTCACGTCGCACGCTCGGTGCTGCTGCCCGCATCACGAACCTGCCAGCGTGCATCCTGCCCGACGGTGCGTGCCACTTGCATCACTTTGGCGGCCGCCGGATCGTCGCTGTAGACTCGCGTCAGCACATGTAACGCACTCACGGCCGGCAATGTCGGTTCGGCGAGCGTGAGACGTCGGAAGATTGCAGTCTTGCGACTGACGATTCCTATCAACCAGTCGCGCACCGCGTCACTCCGGGTTGCCGCGAGCGTGCGAATGGCGCGCGCTCGAACCGGCTCGCTCTGCGCGCCGGCATCCACCAGCGCCATGATCTGTGTCACCAGTGCAGGCGGCAGTTCGCCATGCTCCGCAGCAGCGTCGCTCAGATCCTGCAGCGCAACCACCACCACCCGTTCGTTGTCGTCACGCAGCGCGCGACTGAGGGCGGCGGTGCGATGCTCCCCACCCGTTCCGACCAGCACGCGTAACGCTTCCAGCCGCACCTGCACCTGCGCGTGACCGAGCAGATTCACGATCGCCTCAGCCGCCGCTCCCTGACCGCGACGCTGCGTTTCGGTGTCGTGCAGCAGTGACAGCACATTGCGCGTGAGATACCACGGCCCGTCACCCAGTCGTGCCATCAGTCGCGGCGTGATGGCTTCACCAAATTCGGCCAGGCGCTGACGAACCAGCAATCGCGTGCCCTTGCTGCCGGCTTCGCCGAGTACGTCGATGAGTGTGTCAGCGGCCGAGACATCGAGTTCCTCGAGCAGCGCACGAGCTTCGAGGCGATCGACCGGTTCCGTGAGGAGCAGCTGGCGAATCGATTTTTCGCTCAGGGCGATAGCGCGCAGTGCAGTGGCGGCGGGCGTACCGTCGGCGTCGGCGATCCAGCGCATCAATGGACGGCCAGAGCCATTGGCAAGCAGGGATTCGACTGCCGCTACGCTGTCTTCTCCGACCGAATCCAGCTCAAGCGCCATCTGCACCAGTCGCGATGACTCGATGATCGAGCTCGACGCACCGGTCCGTCGCACGCCGCCACGCGTCACCCGTTCGAAGCCCGTGATGCGATCCAGCAGCTCGGCATGCTGCGCCGGATTCGGATCGGCAAGTGACCAACCCTGCACCAGCTCACGTGCCGCGTCGCGAAACATTCCTTCGTTGGCCGGCTCGTGCGTCGCATCGGCGACGGTCGAGAGCTTCGTCATCAGTCGCACCATCTGATGCGAAATCGTCTGCTCGCTGGCTGCAGCGGCGGTCTCGAGCCACGTGACCGCATCACGGACGGGCAACACGTCGATGGTCTGCGTGACGAATTTCTGCTGGCGATCGGTGTCGGACAGGCTCTTCACGATCGGCGCGAACGACGCGCGACCGAGGTGATCGAGCAGTGAGAGCAGCTGATCGCCGATGAGCGCACGGCCCTCATCGGTGGTGGTGGCGCCGTGATTGGTGAGCTCCATCAAGGCCACTGCGGTGCGGCGAGCGACCGTCTGCTCGCCCAGGTTGGAGCGCAGCTTGTCGAGAATTCCGCTGGTGTCGAAGCCTGTAGCGCCGCTTGGCGCGACGTCGTCGCTGATCAGCGGAAGCCCGGCATACTCCGACGGCAGCTCGGCGTACGGATCCGGTTCGGTGCGATCCGGCTTCAGGCCGGTGACTTCCGCCAGCACGCGCCACAGCGAAGCGATGGCCGACTGCGCATCCCGGACGGCGTCGTCGAGAATCAGCAGATCGTACGCAGTGCGCGTGATGTGAATGCCGCTCTGATTCGGTGGCGCATCCTTTGGTCCGCCATTTTCTGCCACAAGCCAGGTGAGTGCGGTGCGCAGCTCGACCAGGTTGATGCCGGACTCGATCACGATCGCGCCTACACCGCGCCGATGCAGGCGACCTGCCAACTCGCGGGCTGTCGCGGTCCGCGCTTCCCACGGTTCACCGTCGATCAGCAGTTCGTGGCGCGCCACACCAATCGACAGCGTCGAGCGTTCACGCGTCGCTTCCACCGCCGCGTCAAGCAGCTGCTCCTCGGCCACCACCACGATCGGATGATTGGACGCGTACGCGCGTCGACGGTTCAGTGTCCCGGCGAAGCGAACGAGGAGCTGTTGAATGGCGACGTCCATTACCGATCGGCGAATCGCGTGGGGAGAGCACCTGCGCCACAGCGGCCGCGCGCAGCGGTCGCCGGACCCGAGAATTACAGGGCGAATCTATCAGATGTCATGATGAAAATAAACGCTTGTATACTGCAATCATGTCGTTCAGGCCGCTGCATGCGACACGGGTTGGCGATGCTCGGTCGCGGCGGCTGCCATGCGGACGAACGTCGCGGCGACGGTCGGATCAAGCTCCACGCCGGCGATGGTCTGGATCAGGTCGAGCGCGTCTCGCGCAATTGCGGCATCGGCACACCAGCCTGGATCGTGATCGCACCGCCGCCGCGGCGATGCAGTCGCGATGCCAGCTCGCGCGCATACGAACTGCGCGTCACGTACTGTTCGCCATCGATGAGCAGCTCAGTCTCCGCGACGCCGATCGTGAGCACAGGACGCTGCGTGAGCTGACCGCACAGCGACTCGTGCAGCTGATCTTCTGCCGCAACGACCATCGGATGCGTTGCGGCATATGCGCGTCGCCGATTGAGCGCGCCGGTGAAACGCATCAACAGCTGCTGCAGCGGTGGATCAGGAGCGGTTGTGCGTACGCGAGGAATGGCCACGGTCATGCTGGACAATCCCGCTGTGGCGCGGATTGATCCGACATAAACGCACAGCCATGGACGCGTGCCGGCGTCGCGCAAAACCGTCTCATGCCTATGTGGTATCGACACTTGGGAGCCTCGACTGCAGCCGGATCAGCGTCATTAGTTTCCGCTCAGCCGGTTGGGTGCCGAACCGGTCGACGACACAACGCCCGTTGCCCGTCGGCGAAC
>JANMWU010000160.1:0-1583 GCA_031380785.1 Gemmatimonadaceae bacterium | reverse complement strand
TTCGATGTGCAGGTGTCGAGCATCGGCGATGCACCATCGCTGCGCGGCGGTGTGTTGTACATGACGCCACTGATCGCGGAAGTCGGAGGCAATCCGCTGGCGACGGCGCAAGGCGGCGTGGTGTTGTCGGAAGGCAGTGATCGCGGCGGCGCACGCTCGTACGGCATGCGTGTTGAGACCAGTGCGCGCGTGCCTGCCGGTGGCGTGGTGGAAGTGGAATTGCCACGCGGCACGTATGCGTCAACGTCAGCTGCGCTGTTGCTCCGCGAACCGGACATCGCCGTCGCCAGCCGGATTGCCGCCGTCATCGACAGTGCGCTTGGCGCAGGAACCGCGCGCGTGGATGATCCCGGTTCGGTGACGCTCACGCTCAAGGACACAGCCGGAAGCGCACGCAGCGCGGCGGTGGCGAAGCTGCGTGAATTGCCGATCCGCATTACGCGCGGCGCCAAGGTGGTGATCGATGGTCGTGACGGCACGGTCGTGGCGGGCGGCGATGTGAGAGTCGGCGAGGCCGTCGTGACGCACGGACAGATCACGTTGTCCATTGGTGGTGGCGCCGACACGAGCGCAGTTGCGGCCGGAGAGGTGCGATTGCAACCAGGCATCTCGGTGCAGCGCATCGCGAGCGCACTGCACGGCGTGCGATCGTCGCCGGCGGAGATTGCCGCGATCTTCAGCGCATTGCGCGAGGTCGGTGCGATTTCGGCCGAGGTGGTAATCAGATGAATACGCCATCCGTTTCCGGCGCTGGTGCGAGTGGGGCGCCGGTGGATCCGCGAGAGACTGCCCTCAAGAAGGCGGCGGTGGATATGCAGGGCATGTTCGTGCAGCAGCTCTACAAGTCGATGCGAGCGAGTGTGTCTACGGACGGCGGGCTGGTTGAGAAGAGTCAGGGCGAGGACATCTTCGCCGGGCTCATGGATGAGCGGCTTGCCGCCGATACTGGTACGCGGTGGCATCGCGGTCTGGGTGACGCGATTTACCGCGCGTTGCGACAGAAGGCCGGCCTCGATACCGCAGCGCCGGCACCGGCCGTCGCGACGCAGTACGACACGACAGTCGCATCGCCAGTCCGGATTCCCTGAGACCATACATGTTGCCGACATACGCCCCGAAATACGCTCCTGCCACCCCCCGTCGCGAAACCGCGGTGGAAGTGTTGCAGGATGTGCTGGGCACGGAGCGCAGGCTGCTTGAAGAGCTGGTCAACGTGATGCAGAAGCAGCGGGCCGCAGTCGCGTCAGATGATCTGCAATCGCTGGATGACAGCGTCTTCGCAACGTATCGCGTGCTTGCCACACTCGGCGAAGCGCGACGCCGCCGCAAGAGTGTGAATCGACTGCTCGGCGGCGCCGAAGACATGAATGTGAATGATCTCGAGGAGATCCTCGGCGATCGCGCCACGCCCGATGTGATCGCCGCCCGCGACGCGTTGCAGGGCGCGGCGGTGGCGCTGAGCAAGGAAGTCGACACAAATAAGCAGGTGCTCCGCGCCGCGATGGATAACGGCAACGACTACGTGCAGAAGTTGTTCGGATCGCCGGAGCCAGCCGCGACCTATGTCGCGCCGCAATCCGCGA
>JANMWU010000152.1:0-2604 GCA_031380785.1 Gemmatimonadaceae bacterium | reverse complement strand
TGCCCACCACGTACAGCATCGCCGAGCAGGCGTTCTTCCGGCGTGACACCTCGTGGTTGTTGCAGCGGGGGCATCTGCATGTGGTACCGAATGCCACGGTGGATATCGTGTTCTCGTTCGATTCACTGCTCGACAAGGCGTTCATCGAGCGGCCGTTGGAGCTGAATGCCGCCACCAAGGCTCCGGCCGACATGGGCTGGCGTGAACTGGGCCGCTACATTCGTGCGCTGCAGCGTTCCGGATCGGACGTGAACCCGCTGAAGGTGGAGCGGATGCTCAAGCTCGCGATTCCGGTCACCTGCGTGATCATTCTGCTGTTCGCCGCTCCGCTCGCCACAAGTACGCAGCGCGGTGGTGCCGCGTGGGGCATTGGCGTGAGCCTGCTGACCACCGTGGTCTTCCTCGTTCTCGTGAATCTGATGCGTGGTGTCGGTGGAAAAGGGATCATTTCACCCGATCTGGCGGCGTGGGTGCCAAGTCTGATCTTTGGCGTCGTCGGCGCCGTGCTGCTCTGGCGCGTGCGCACATGACAGGCGGCTCGTCGCACACGCCGGCACCGACCGAGACTGCCGACGTTGTGGTGGACATTCTGCCGATCCGCGCTGTCCGCGCCGTCGGTCGCATGGCGCTCGAGCAGCTCGCACACACCGGTCGCGCCGCGCAATTCATCGGAGATATCGGACGCGGCTTCACGGAAGTCCGCACCTGGATGCCGGAGCTCGCAAAGCAGATGCGTGGAATCGGCGTCGACTCGCTTCCGCTGGTCGTGATCGTGGCATCGTTCCTCGGCGCCGTATCGGCGTTCCAGACGCGCTACCAGCTGTTTCCCGGAGTGCAGCTCAGCGTCATCGGACTGATCGTGCGCCAGTCGATCGTGCTCGAACTGGGACCGCTGCTTACGGCGCTGGTGCTGGCCGGCCGTGTTGGCGCGAAAATGACCGCTGAAATCGGCACGATGCGCGTTACTGAACAGATCGACGCGCTCGAGACGCTGGCCTTTGATCCGGTCGCGTTTCTGGCGGTGCCGCGACTGATTGCAGCTCTGATCATGGTGCCAGTGCTGGTGCTGGTGGCGAATTTCATGGCGATCATCAGCGCGTTCGTCACGCTGATCCTGGCCACCGATGTCACGCCGATCGATTTCAAGGCAGGTTTGCAGCTGGCGTTTATTCCGTTTCAGATCTGGTACAGCGTCATCAAGTCGATCGGATTCGGCGCCGCAATTGCGCTGGTCTGCACTTACGAAGGCTACGTCAGCGGTGCCGGCGCCGAAGGCGTCGGTCGATCCACGGCGAAGGCCGTCGTGATCACCTCCGTCGCCATACTTGTTTACGATGCCATCATCGCGGCGCTCCTCGCACCATTCATTCAGGCATGAAGCGCACTAACGAAGTTCTTGTGGGCCTGCTGCTGCTGCTCGGCGGCGCCATCGCGGTATTCGGGTCGATCTGGCTGGTGCGAGGAAGCCTTGCCTCGGGCTATCCGCTCTACGCGCGATTCCCGTGGGGCGCCGGACTCAAACCCGGCCAGCCGATTCTCCTCGCCGGCGTGACTGCAGGATCTGTTGCCGACGTGGAATATGATCCGAAAGGCACCGTACGCGTGACGCTCCGCATGTCGAAGAATTTCCATGTGCCGAAGGGCAGCGTGGCGTCTTCGATTCCGCTCGGATTCTTCGGTGACCGCGCCATCGCCATCGAACCGATCATCGGCGTCACGGAGATGACGAACGAGGGCGACAGTCTCATAGTCAGCAAGTCCGGCGCAACGACCGATGAAGTGATCGCCACCAGCGATTCGATTGCAAAGGACGTCCGCGGTATCACACTGCCGCTGAAGCAACAGCTCATCGACAGCGGCGGAGTGCGTGACATCGCCGAAATCCTGCGCAGCACCAGCGCACTCACCAAGCAGCTGAATGGTGTGATCATCGCGCAGAACGTGCAGCTCACGGCCGCAATGACGAGCGTCAATCGGTCGCTGAAGGCGCTCGAGCGCACGGCCGGTGCGCTGGATTCGCTACGGGTCGATTCGCTCACGCGGAGTGCCGGCCGCGCGAGTGCCAATGTTGCTGCCATCACTGATTCGCTGCGTCGCACCATGCAAATGCTCAACGCCACCCTGGCTCATCTCGAACGCGGCGATGGTACGGCGGGCAAGCTGCTGACCGATTCGCTGCTTTACAACGACGTGCGTCGCCTTGTAACGCGGCTGGACAGCGTCACCGCCGACTTCAAACGCGATCCGCGAAAGTACATCAAATTCTCGGTGTTTTAGCGCGGCGCAGTTTCAGGATCTCGTTCAAGATCTCTGACCCCTTGAAACTGCTTCAGACGTCTGAGGCAGAAGGCGGCCGGATCTACTGATGTTTCAGCAGCAGCTGTATTAGAGTTCTCCAACCGCAAAGTGCGGTTCGTTTTGGCCGCCAATGCAACGTTTGGCCGGTTACAACGCAGATTGCCGTCCTCGGGATGGCAGACTTCTACAGCGCGAGGTGACCGTGGGTGAGTTCAAGGCATTCCTGAAGGAGTACGGAGTTATCGGCTTGGCGCTGGGCGTCATTATCGGAAGCAAGGCCGGTGAGCTCGTGACCGCGATCGTGGA
>JANMWU010000109.1:0-4622 GCA_031380785.1 Gemmatimonadaceae bacterium | reverse complement strand
TGCGGATCGGCGTTCAGCTCGACCGCCACGCCAACTTGCGCCGCACGATTCAGAATCGCGGCGAGATCAATCGGATACGGCTCGCGCGTCAGCAGCAGGCGGCCGGTGGGATGGCCAATAATCGTGACGTGCGGGTCATCCATCGCTTTCAGGACCCGATCGGTCATCTGCGTGCTGTTCATGCCAAAGCGAGTATGCACAGACGCAATCACGTACTCGAACCGGTCAAGCAGCGGCGCGCCGAAATCCACCGTGCCGCACGGAAGAATGTCTGCCTCGACGCCTTTCAGCACGCGGAGTTGCCCGGCGAGCGTGACGTTCACGGCGTCGATTTCATCGTGCTGCTGCTGCACGGCGTCGGCCGTCATGCCATGCGCATTGAGGGCCGAGCGCGAGTGATCGCTGATGCCGAGATAGCTCCAGCCGCGCGCTATTGCTGCCATGGCGAGATCCCGGATTCCGAATCCGCCGTCGGAGTAGAGCGAATGACAATGCAATACGCCGCGAATATCTCCAGCCTCGATCAGCGCCGGCAGCGCGCGCGCGTCGGCTGCTGCAATCTCACCGGTTGCTTCACGGAGCTCGGGCTCAATAAACGGCAAGCCGGCCAGCGCGTACAACTCCACTTCGTCAGATAGCGGAACCACGGCACCGGTCGCGTCGCGCACTTCATCGTCCACTACCCGGAAGCGACGTTCGCTGAGCCGCTGCAGCACATCTTTCACATGTTCGCTGCTGCCGGTTGTGCGCAGCCACGACACCGCGAACTGCGTTGGGTGCACGCAATGCAGCGTTGCGGTTGTCGAATCGGCGAAGTGCAGCGTGATCACGCGCGTGCCGCCGCCAACCACGCGCTGCACGCCGCGAAGACGCGTCAGCGATGCCGCCACGGCGATCGGCTGCGTTGTGCATTGCACCACCAGCGCCAGCTCGCTCACGGTCTCGAGACGGCGACGGACCGCCCCGCTGATGACCACCTTTGCCACGCCGTCGTGCGCTGCAATCTCAGTGCGCAGTCGCGACGCTTCGGCGTCAGCATGCGGCAGCAGTACCGGCGCGCCGGTGGCTCGCAACTGCGCTATGCCATTCCGTACGCGCTCGACGAGTCGCGGACCGAACCGCGGCAGCGCTGCCAACCGACCATCGCGCACCGCGTCCTCCAGCTCCTGCAGCGTCTCGACGCCAAGACTCGCATGGACGCGATGAATCGTGTTTGGACCCATTCCCGGCACGCGCAGCATTTCCTGCAGCCCTTCGGGCGTGTCTTCCCGCAGATCGTCAAGCAGCCGCGAGTCGCCTTCTGACAGCAGTTCATCCAGCACCGCGCGTACGTCGTCGCTGAACGCCACGGCCTGCGTCGCATCACTCAGCGGTCGCGTGGGCTGTGCGCCAAGTTGCCGTGCCGCGGCCTCAAAACGCGCCGCCTCCGTCTCGTCCTCGCCGCGCAGCTGGCGCAGCGTGGCGATCTCGGCAAGCACATGTGAGGCGGCACGCGAATCCATGTCGCAGAATCTAGCGTGTCCGCCGGTCAGCTTCGACCCGGTTCAGGTGGCTTGAGCCGCGACGATTCGTCCTCACGCCGTCGGCAGCTCTACGTACGATACATGCCCACCGTCGGCGTGCTCGATCAGCGTCGCTCCACGCGCGGCCGCTGTCGTCCGCGCGCCCGACAACCGCATCCGATCACAGTCGCCGTGCAGAACGAACGGCGTGTCCAGGGGAATGCTTGCGAGCCAAATCGCTCCCGGCACGCTTGTTGTGCCGGGAGATGACGGTTCGCTGTGATCAGAGGAACGGCGGCGGCTTGGGCGGAGCGCCGTGATCGGTATCGCCGACATGGCACAGCCGATCGGCAGGATTTGGCGTCACTTTGAACTCGAGGTTGCAGATCGCCCTGTACACTTTTAGCTGCCACTGATGCACGTTTTCGGCGGGGATTGTGACGGGTTGTGCGCTTTGCCCGAGGTACTTTCCCAAGTCCGCCGCCACCTTCTTCTCGGCGTTCAGTTCCGATCTCAGCACTGCAATCTCATCACGCGCCTGTTGATCCTTGCAACCGGTCAGCGCCAGCATGGTGACTGCTGCAATCGGAAGCCACCGAATGGAATGCATGTCGTACCTCCAAGGTTCAGGGTGAGAGGCGAGCGGGGCGCACGGCATCCTTCACTGGATCAAGATGCTGCAATCGTGATCGAAAACCATCCGCGTCGTGCCGTCTGTGCAGGGAATCTGCCGCTTGCATGCGAACGCGGAGACTCGCTGGGAGAAAGGCAACATAGACCATGGGTTCCGGGTGATCAAATATCGACGCGACACTCAGCGCGCCAGTGAAATCGCGCCGGGCGAGCAATAATTCTGCGAGTTGCAGTCTCTCGACGGCAAGAGGCAGTGCTAATGACCAGCTGAGAGAATCGTTGGGCGCGGCGGGAGTCAAAATGCGGAGTAGACGGATGGCTCCGGCCGTATCCAGCGCGAGCAGGCGTCGCTGTGCGCTGAGGGCGTCTGAAAGGAGTGCGACCGTAGGATCGGGCTGTCGGGCCGCCGATTGCGCGAGCGAATCCTGAAGCGAGGAGACCGTTTTGGCATTGCGTTGGCGGGCTTCCCAGATGCCAAGAAGCCAGATCAACCACGTCCGTCCGGTGGTAGCGGCGAGGGCGGCATACGTGGGGCCCCACCGCTCACGGCTCAAACGCGCGACACCGGCGGCCTGCGCGGCGACTGGAAGTCCTGCGGCATCGTCAACGACATACGCCGTCATCAGCACCTGGAGCACACCTGCCTTCACGACCGAATCCACCAGCGCCACCACATCGTCGGAGCGTCCCTGCGCGGCCAGCACGGATTGCAATCCCAGCACTGCGCCGTAGTGCACGTCAGGGCTCGCTTTCAGCAGCGCGCGAAAGGCGCCTTCGGCGCAGCCCAGTTGTCGCCCGGCGGCTGCCAGAGCCTTTGCTGCCTTGAGGCCACCACGCGGACTGGCCCGCACCGATGCATCCCACGAGTATTGCGCGGCGCCGCGACTCACGCAGTCAAACATCATGTCAAGGTGTTCGGTCACGTCTGCTGGCGGCGAGGTCGCGCGCAGTCGGGTGATGAGGACGTGCGCCTCATCGGTACGGCCTGCCCTGAGTGCAATTTCCGACAAGTGAACCAGCGGAGGCGTGAACGCGCTGTCCGACGCCACGGCTTCACGAAACTTCTCCTCGGCAAGCGAATCCAGCGACCCTCGAAGCGGCACGAGGTGAAAATAGACCTCGCCCAGTTGCATCAACGCCTCCGGCCAGCCAGGCGCCGCCACCAGCGCGCGAGTCAACCACACTTCGGCTGAGTCAGCCTGCCCAACCGAGAATGCGTCGAGCCCTCTGGCAATCGCGGCGTAGCGAGGCGGCAGCAGCGAATCGTGACGCGCGGCGTAGCGCGCGAGAGTTGCCGCGGCGTGGTGATCTTGCCAGTATGCCGCCTGCGCCCCTTTGATTGCCGCCAGCACGAGATTCGAATCTTGCTCCAATGCGCGACGATAGAGTTCCAGCGCGGCGGGGAAGCGCGACCGCCGATATTCACGCTCACCCTGGATGAAGAGGGCCACTGAGCTCGGATTCCGGTCGCTGAGCGGCGCCAGGTCGACCGCTCGCCCAGGATCAATCAGGGAGGGCAGCAGAGCCTTTACCGATGCAATGCCAAGTCGGTGCAGTGGCGTGGCTCGCCGACTCCCCGCCGTGCTGCGTTGCACAACCAGCGAATCACCGGTCGCATCATACAATCGAAGGCCAACGATGATGGAATCCGAAAACCCTTGCACGATGCCGGTGATGTAGTGCGCTGCACCAACCTGCCGCGCGATCTTTCCCCTGTCGCCAGGTGAAATCGCCGCAGGGTCCGCCAGTTGTGCGGCGGTCAGGCGATCGGACACGTCGAGAGGGCGGAGCGGATCCGCGTGTTCGAGCGCGGTGTTGATGACGACTGCGACGGCGGCGCCCCCTCCCGCGTCGTCATTGACCAGGCCATTTTCCGCGAGCGGAAAAATGGCAACGCGGTTCGGGTCCAGCTTCGAGGTCCCACTGCGCATAGCGAAATACATCGCCAGACCTGCCATCACGGTCACGGTCGTTGCCGCGATCCAATATCTGCTTCGAGAACGCGTGGTGCGTGTGTCACCCAAGGCACGCTCGAGTGCGCCGGCGGATTGAAATCGGTCGCCCGGTGTCTTGGCGAGGGCCTTTTCGATGACCGTCACCAACACAGGCGGAATATCCGGCCGCAGTACTTCAATCGACGGCAGGTGGTCGGACGCATGCCGTGCCATGATGACCAGCGGATTTCGACCTGAGTATGGTGGCTCGCCGCCGAGCATTTCATACAGGACGCAGCCGAGCGAGTAGATATCGCTGCGTCCGTCAATCGCGACCTCTGGGCTGCACTGTTCCGGGCTCATGTACGCCGGCGTGCCGATCACCAGGCCTGCGTCGGTAATGGACTGCTGGTCGACCAGCCGCTCGAGCAGGCTGGCGATTCCAAAGTCGGCCAGTAGTGCGTGCCCCGACGACACCAGAATATTTTCCGGCTTGAGATCGCGATGCACGATCCCGTGCGAATGGGCGTACTCGAGTGCCTCGGCCACATCG
>JANMWU010000033.1:0-3176 GCA_031380785.1 Gemmatimonadaceae bacterium | reverse complement strand
TCAATAGCAACGCGTCAAGTCCAATCATGGCAGCGGCGCCGTCGGCACCAGCCGCCGCAACCACGACTCCAGCGGCTGCTCTCGTATCGGTCCGCTCTGGCCCGGCAACACGGAATCCGTAAGCGCGATCAGTCGCGCATCGGGAAACTCATCGTGAAAGGCGAGCAGGCCGCGTCTATCGGCCGGACGCAGGTCGTGATTGCTCTTGACTTCAATGCCAATCAGTTCGTCCGGTGTCTCGACGACAAAGTCGACCTCGACTCCGCGCGTGGTGCGCCAGGTCCAGAGTTGCGCGCGCGGCTGGGCCGAGCACCAGGCCGCCAGATGCTGATATACGAGGCCCTCGCGTGTCGCGCCGACAGCTTCAGGCGCTTCGCGCGCAGCAACCGTCGGCCGCAGCGCAAGCGCGACACCGCAGTCGGCAAAATAGATTTTCGGCGTCAGCGCGAGTGATCGTCGCGACGGTCGTGATCTGAAGACTTCGAGCCGAGCCACCAGGAACATCTCTTCAAGAATGCGGAACCACTCGGTGACCGTGCTCTTCTTTGCCTGCGCGGCCGCCGCGATCGTCGTCGGACTCCAGAGCGCACCCTGACACAGAGAGAACTGCTCGAGCGCGCGCGAAAAATCGTCGAGGCGTCGGACATTGGCTTCGAATCGAAGTTCTTCGTACACGGCAACTCGGACATACGAACGGATCGCCGCCTCAGGATCGTCGGCCGTGCACACCACCGGCAGCATGCCGACACGCATGGCCTTGCCAAGTGTGAACGCGCCACCGAGCTCCGACGCGAGAAACGAGGGCATCGTGATGATGTCCGCGCGTCCGCCAAGCAAATTTGCGCCCGCACGATACAATCGACGTGGGCTCGATCCGGTCATCAGGAATCGTCGTCCCGGTTCTCGGTCGAGTCGCTGATGCACGACGTCGAGCAACGCGGGAACACGCTGAATTTCGTCGATGACAATCCAGCGCTCAACCGTCTCATCGTTGATCAGATCGTGCAGTCGATGCGGCGCCGCACTCAGTGCGCTCCCAAGCTCTGAATCGCGAAGGTCGAACGTGCGTGCCGCTGGAAACCACTGGCGCGCCGCAGTCGACTTGCCCGTCCCACGCGGCCCGAACAGAAATGTGGACCGTCGGGGCGGCGGCGTCAGCCGCATAGTGGGCGGGTGGTCCGGAACAATCCGCTGCATCGCACCTCAGAGTCCAAATGGCGTTCGAAAGGGACGGTTCTACCGTCTATATACGTCGATATTAGACGGTAGAACCGTCCAAAATCAACAGCCAGCTCGAAACATCATTACCACACGGAGCTGAGCACGCGATTCCAGGCGGTTCTACCGTCCAAATCGAGCCGTTCTGGACGGTAGAGCCGTCCAAAATCGACAAACCCGATCCATCAGCACTTGCCCCCACCGCCTCCCAAACCACCGCAGAACGGCAATCCACGCCGCACGCCAACCCGGCAAACACTGCCGAGTGACATAAACATCCGAGTGTATCAACCCCAGCAATAAAACTCGTAACTGTCTCCAGTTAAACACTTTAGCGGCAATCAACCACCCCAGAAACATCTGGCACCCCCCGTGCCTCTGCATGAGACCGTCCTCTACCCACTCGGCTCATGTCGCACGCTCAGATCGTCGATCTCGCCCGAAACGCCATCCTGCTCTCACTCCTTGTGTCGGCACCGATGCTCGCCGTCTCACTCGGCATCGGACTGGTCGTCTCGATCTTCCAAAGCGTCACCCAGATCCAGGAACAGACCCTCGCGTTCCTGCCAAAACTGATCGGCGTCTCGGCAATCTTCCTCGTCGCGTTGCCATGGATGGTGCAACTCCTCGTGAAGTTCACGACCGAGTTGTTCCGCCGGCTGCCTCAGTTCGCGGCCTGAGGAACGCTCCATGGCCGCAACCCGCATATCGCTGCGCAACAGTGTCGGCTACCAGCCGGCCGATGCACACAGCCACCGCTACGAGGCCCCGTCAGCGCGCAACATCACGCGCTACGACGCTCCGTCAAACGGATCCACGCGCCGACTCGACGCGCCCCCCGCACGCCTCACACAATTCCGCGCGCCCTCATCGCGTTCCGGCACTGCCTGCGCCGCTTCTGACGCACGCCGTCGCGCGGAGTTCGGCGCGTGAACGCTGTCGCAGTCGCGCTGCCATCCCGCGTCGCGAAGCCCGCACGCACCGCAGAAATCGCACTCGCCATCGGCGTCGTGGCGATCATCTCGCTGCTCGTCGTTCCACTGCCCGCCGTCATTCTCGACCTGCTGCTCGCGGCCAGTATCGCCAGTGCACTGGTCGTGCTGCTGGTTGCACTGTCAACGAAAGATCCGCTCGAGTTCTCGTCGTTCCCCGCCGTGCTCTTCATCCTCACACTCTTCCGCCTCGGACTCAATGTCAGTTCGACACGGCTGATTCTCGGTGAGGGACACGCCGGCAGCATTATCCAGGCGTTCGGCACGTTCATCCTGCGCGGCAACTACGTCGTCGGCATTGTCGTCTTCCTGATCCTGCTGGCGATCAACTTCGTTGTCATCACGAAAGGCGCCGGACGCGTGGCCGAAGTTGCCGCACGATTCACGCTCGATGCCATGCCCGGTAAGCAGATGGCGATCGACGCCGATCTCGCTGCCGGACTGATTGACGAAGCCGCGGCACGTCAGCGACGGGAGCGCGTCTCGCATCAGGCTGACTTCTTCGGTTCGATGGATGGTGCGTCGAAGTTCGTGAAAGGCGACGCGGTTGCCGCGCTGCTGATCACGGGCATCAACATCATCGGCGGCATCGTCATCGGCGTGCTGCAGAAAGGGCTGACGATTGCCGCCGCGGCCAACAAGTACACGATGCTCACGGTTGGTGAAGGACTTGTGAGTCAAATCCCGGCGCT
This sequence comes from Gemmatimonadaceae bacterium, assembly GCA_031380785.1. GTDB lineage: Bacteria > Gemmatimonadota > Gemmatimonadetes > Gemmatimonadales > Gemmatimonadaceae > JACMLX01. The sequence continues at coordinate 274 of JANMWU010000033.1, read as the reverse complement.
GATCATTTCAGTCGCGGCCGGTCTGATGGTCACGAACTCCGCCAACAACGGCCACGGCATGGGCGACGTCATCAGCGGCCAGCTCGCACGTCAGCCGCGCGCGCTGTGGATCGCCGCCGGTGTGCTCGGCAGTTTCGGACTGATGCCCGGTCTGCCGGCATTTCCGTTCTTCGCGCTCGCCGGCACGATGGCCTTCATCGCTCGCAGTGCGACCGCACTCGAAACCCGTGCCGACGCGGCACAACTCATTGCTGATGCACCGAAGCCGGCGCTG
>JANMWU010000019.1:0-3573 GCA_031380785.1 Gemmatimonadaceae bacterium | reverse complement strand
CAGCTATGCGCGATACGGAATTCCGTCGGTCTCGCTCTCGCGTGGTGAGCACATGGATTACCACCAGGTGACCGACGAAGCGCAGTACATCGACTACAACGCGCTGGCGCGCGTGGCGAACTTTGTGCGTGATGCGGTGGTCGAGCTGGCGACGCGGCCTAATCGTCCGCGGCTGGATAAGCCGAAGACGGATCCGTCGGCGCAGTGCGTGCAGTGATGTAGAAGACGCTGACGGACTTCCTGATGGTTCGCAGATCCGATGTGACCCGCATCGCATTCCTTCCGCGTCAGTGAAAAGGTCTCTTCAATCCGGAACGTATGAAGATCGGCTTATTCCCATGGGCAGCAGCAGTCGCGTGCCTGCTAGTTCCAGGCGCGCCGGTCCGCGCGGACCCCTATGTGCGGCAACCGATCGACGTGGAGCACTATCGGTTCGCGCTGACGCTCACGGACAGCAGTGATCGAATCGTCGGTGAGGCGCAAATCCGCCTGAAGCTGCTGGCTGGTGGGATGACGCAAGTGGCGTTCGACCTGGCCGACATGCGCGACGCACGCGGCGGGCGCGGCATGCGCGTGACCTCCGTGCTGCTTGACGGACAGCCGCTCACATTCCGACATGCCGATGATCGACTGGTCGTGCAACTGCCCGGCTCTCGACTCGTCGGCGCCGTGATCACACTGGAAATCCAATACAGTGGAATTCCAGCCGACGGTCTGCACATCGGCCCCACGCCGCACGGCGATCGCGCATTCTTCTCCGACAACTGGCCGGACAAGGGGCATCACTGGCTGCCGCTGATCGACCACATCGCGGACAAGGCGACAATGGAGATGGCGGTGGTGGCGCCAGCGGCGTATCAGGTCATCTCGAACGGGGCGCGACTCGAATCCACCGATGTCAGCGCCGGCGTGCGTCGGACCGTGTGGCGCGAGTCCGTGCCAATTGCCCCGTGGTTGTATGCGCTCGGCGTGACGCGCTTCGCGGTGCAGCATGTGGGAGACTACGCCGGTGTGCCAATCGAATCGTGGGTGTTCGCGCCGGATCGCGACGCCGGTTTCTTCGACTACGCCGTGCCGGCGAAGGACGCGCTGGCGTTCTACAGCGAGTGGGTCGGGCCGTTCTCGTATGAGAAGCTGGCCAATGTGCAATCGAACTCGGTGAGCGGTGGCATGGAGGCGGCGTCGGCGATCTTCTACAGCGCCGGCAGTGTGGCAGGAACGCGGCCGGTGCGCTGGCGTAACGTGATCATCCACGAGATCGCGCACCAATGGTTCGGCGACGCCGTCACCGAAACAAGCTGGGACGACGTCTGGCTGAGTGAAGGTTTCGCCACCTACTTCACCTTGCTCTTCATCGAGCACGCGTACGGGCGTGACGAATTCGCGGCCGGATTGCGAACGTCGCGGAAGGCAGTGATCGATTTCGATGCGAAGACGCCCAACTATCGCGTCGTGCACGCCAACCTGACCGACATGGCGCAGGTGACGACGCGGATGACCTACGAAAAGGGCGCATGGACGCTGCACATGTTGCGCTGCGAAATGGGTGACGAGCGATTCTGGGCGGGGATCCGTGACTACTACGCCCGCCACCAGAACGGCAATGCCAACACGACCGAATTCCGGCTCGCGATGGAGCGCGCGTCAGGGAAGAATCTGACGGCGTTCTTCGATCAGTGGCTGTATCGGGGTGGTGTACCGCGGGTTCAGTGGTCGTGGAGTTGGGATGCGAATGCGAAGCAGGTGGTGCTGGAGCTGCGACAGACGCAAGCAGGGGCGCCGTTTGTTATGCCAATCGATGTCAGTATCACGGCCGCGGATGGAACGCGGCGTGTTGAACACGTTGCTTTGTCAGCTGCGTCAACGCGCGTCACGTTCTCGGGTATGGCTCGGCCTGCGGCGGTCGAGCTGGATCCGGAGGTTCGGGCGTTGGTGGATGTGCAGATCGTGGGGCACTGACTGCCTCGCACGATCAACGTTACGATCGCCTCGTGTCCCGCGAAAAGACAAACAGTCGCCACGAGCTCGTGGAGCGAGCGATGCGGCAGTTTTGGCAGCATGGGTTTGCATCCTCGTCGATCAACGATCCGGTGCGGGTCACTGGTGTAAGTCGGTACGGATTGTACGGCGAATTCGGCGACAGCTGCCTGGGCAAGAGAGACCTGATTCGGAACGTGCCTTCCGGATGAGCCCCGATTCAGTATTCCGCGTGCAGCCTCTTTTGCTTGCACGGCTTTTCGTGTGTGGTAGGCTGACTCTCGGAACTTCATCGAGGAGTAAGCCTTGCAGTTCTACCATAGGAGCTGCGTGCGCGGCTCCCCAAGCTCTACGACCAAGAGCACGTCGAAGATCCGATTGTGCATGCGAAGTTCTTCACTCCAGATTCGAGCTGGACGTGGTACGCCACGGAAGGGCAGGAGGAGGACGGAGGTTTCGGTTCTTTGGCTATGTCGTCGGGATGGAAGCCGAGTGGGGATACTTCCTGCTGTCAGAGCTCCAAGCGGTTCGAGGCGGTCTAGGACTGCCGATCGAGCGCGATCTGTATTTCACACCCCAGCCGATCAGCGCCATTCTCGGCGGTGCGAAATGACGGCTGGTCACGAAGGACGGCGGCATGTACTCGGAGCGCTTCGGCTCGTCCGCGAAGGCTCGTTTGCCGCACCAGACGACTATCCACAGCCGGGCTTTTTCTGTGACGGCCCGCAGGCAGTCTTCTCGTTTATGGCGCCCTACGCTGCGCGGGAAGAAGTCGAGGTGTTTTGGATTCTTGCGCTGAACGCTCAGCACCAAGTGATTCGAAACCGACCCTTGTCGATATCACGAGGGATCCTGGATAGTGCGATGGTACACCCGCGCGAAGTCTTCAGGACTGCTATTCAGGCGAATGCAGCTTCGATTATCGCAGTGCACAATCACCCGAGTGGTGATCCCACACCATCGACTGAAGACAAGATGATAACGATCAGTCTCAAGGCTGCCGGCACGCTGCTTGGCATCCCGCTTCGCGATCACGTCGTGATCGGTGGAGGACGATACGTCTCATTTTCTGCAGCAGGGGATTTATAGAAACACAGGGTCAGCGGAGTATCGCTGGCCTTTTCTTTTGTCTGTCCCACGCAGATCACCCGCGGTGCCCCGGTACGTCCGCTCTCTTCTCAGGATACAGCCACCTTGCCGCAATCAAGCGATCGGGCGCGTCAGTGACCCTTGACAGCGGCAAGGGAACCGTCTGTTGCTCTGATCCGAGAGCGGACTTCAGAGCCAGTTCTCCGGTCGATTTTACAAGTAAGCCATGATCTGATACGATCAAACCTATGGACACAGAAACACGAGCATATCTCGAAGGGATGGAGCAACGGCTCGCCGCGAAGAGCGACCTATCCTCGGTGGAAGGCCGGCTTTTCTCTGCGATTGAGCAAAGCCAGGAGGCACTTGCCCCACTGGTGAAGCGCGGATTTGATGATACGGGCAGCCAGCTTCGCGAGGTGCGAGCAAGACTCGGAGCGGTCGCGGAAGCCGTTGATGCCGATTGTCTCCGGCTGGAAGGCAGGAGCCAGTGAAGCTGAGGTAGTC
>JANMWU010000004.1:0-2040 GCA_031380785.1 Gemmatimonadaceae bacterium | reverse complement strand
GCGAGGTACAAGGTGCGCACCAACCGGATCGCTTCATTCGAGAGATCGGTGCGTACGAACTCAGCGCCCTCGGTGCTCGCGTAGCCTTCGTTGAAGATCAGGTAGAGCACACGCAGCACCGACTGCAGCCGTGCGGCGCGTGCGGCGACACCCGGTTCGGCAAACGGAACTGCCGATGACTTGATGAGCTGCTTTGCGCGGCTGATCCGTTGAGCCATGGTGGCTTCGGGGACCAGAAATGCGCTCGCAATTTCCCGCGTTGTCAGTCCGCCGACGGCGCGCAGCGTGAGCGCAATCGCGCTGGCTGACGTGAGCGACGAATGACAGCACATGAACAGCAGCAGCAGCGTGTCATCACCATCGATCGAGAGATCGTTGGACATATCGTCCGCCGGAGAAGCGGTGTCCGGTGCTTCACGCACGACGCTCTGTTCCCTTTCGCGTCGCGAGACGTCGCTGCGTGCCTGATCGATGAGTCGTCGCAGCGCGACGTGATAGAGCCGGCCGCGTGGATTGTCCGGCACGCCCGCCGCCGGCCACTGGGTTGCAGCGGCCAGCAGCGCGTCCTGCACCGCATCCTCGGCGTCGGCAAAGTCGCCGTGCCGACGCGTCACCGCGCCGAGCACCTGCGGCGCGAGATCGCGCAGCAGGTGACCCAGCGCCTGCGACGACTCACATGTCACAAATCAGTCGGCGGCACACTCATGACCTGTCGCACTTCGATAGGAATGCGCAGCGGCTTGCCGCCGGGGCCCGGCGCCATCGAGGCCTTCGCTGCCAGGTCGAAGGCCCGCTGCTCCGAATCGACATCGATGATCCAGTAGCCGACCAGAAACTCCTTCGACTCGGCAAATGGACCGTCAGTAATCGTTTCGCCTGACGGGCCACCGCGCACCAGTTTCGCCGGCCCCGGCGGTGCAAGGCCTTCCGCCGCCACGAACTCGCCAGCGGCGGACAGTTCCTTGTTGAATTCCATCATGAAATTGACGTGCGCACGGAATTCCTCCGGCTTCCAGCTGCTGATCTGGTACTCGCCGTCGCCGCGTGGGGCGTGCATCATCATCATGAATTTCATCGTCGTTTCTCCCCTGAGATGTGGCGCCCGATTGGCGCGTGTGCAGAGAAGTCGGAGCCGGCGCGCCATTCTCGACACCGATCCGTCAGCGACTCCGGCCAGAGGTGCCCATCTACCACCAGCCGATCATCGGCCGTCGCTGGCTCGGCCGCGCTGGCGCCGCAATCGCATCGAGCATCCACTGCGCCACGTCAGCGCGTCCGATCACCGAGAAGTTGCCGAAGCGCCGCAGGATGTGCGCCCGCCTCGACGGCTCGGCGTTGATCAGCGACACAGGTCGCACAGCGAACCAGTCAAGTCCAGATGACTCATACACAGACTCCATCCGGCCGAGATCGCGATACATCACGCCAATATTCGATTTGGCGAGCAATACGCGCATGACCACAGGCAACGCTGTAGCGCTGTCACCGACGCCGGCAGCCGAGATGGCACCGATGCGGCTGACACCCGCCGCTGACGCCGCGCCGATGATCTGTGCGGCACTGTTGACGCAGAAATCCGGCGGTGATTTCAACAGCGACCACGGATTGCCCGGAGATATCCGCTGTGCACCGACACACGAGAGGATGACATCGTGATCCGGTACGACAGCGGCGAGCTGCGCGGCATTCAGAACATCGCCGCGCACCACGCGCACTCCCGCTGGAGGCGAGTAGGGTGTCGGTTCACGAACGAACGCTGTCACCGACCACCCGCGCTCCGCCGCCAGTCGCACCACCCAGCTCCCGCAACCCCCCGAAGCACCAAAGACGAGCAGTTTCATTGCAGAATGATCGCGCCGAACGCTTTGCGCCTTCGCGGCTTTGCGTCAAGCAGTTGCCTGATTGAATGCGCTCAATGCTAGCGCGCTCCACGGAAATCGATACGCGATAGACCGGCGTCCGGATTCTTCGCGAACCACGCCTTGCCATACTCCAGCACATACAACCGACCATCCGGACCCAGTTCCATGTCGATTGGCG
>JANMWU010000941.1:0-4075 GCA_031380785.1 Gemmatimonadaceae bacterium | reverse complement strand
GCGAGGTACATCTCGGCGATCAACGCTTTCGACGTTGGGCTGTACGCGTTCAGCGCCGTCATTGCGCCGTTCGCACGGGTGCGCACCCGGTACAGATTGCGAATCATCGTCGTGACCGAGCCGTTGAACTCGCGCACGCGGCGTTGATCGGTCTCGTCATTCTCGATGAACGTGGAGCTGGTTGACCACTCGTCCGCCAGCAGCCCGCCGAACAGCCATGTGCTCTCGGCGCCACCCGTGATGTTACGGAAGGTGCCTAGCGTGCCGTTCGCCAGCGCCACTGCTGCTTCGGCGGTCTTCACGTCGCCGGGAGGAATGACATCCGGATCGGTCACAGCGAGCAGGCGATCGTTCGCCGACTGGCAACCGGAGAGTGCGAAGCCGAGCGCAATGGTCGCGCCGAATCGTACTGCGGTCGAGGATCGGCTCTTCGCAGGAGAAATAGACATGAGTCGTGGCTCCTAGTAGCCGAGGTTAAAACGGAAGATGAAATAGCTCGGCGGCGCGATGGTCTGGAATTCCGCCGGTGCATCGGTGCCGCTGGTGGTATTGAAGGCCGACTCGGGATCAGCGCCGCGATACTTCGTCCACAGTTTCAGGTTGCGCCCCGAGACGACCAGCGACAGCGAACGCGCCTTCAACAGTCGCGCGGCAAGCTTTGGATTGAACGTGTATTCAACCGATGCTTCCCGCAGACGAACAAAGCCCCCGTCCTGCAGGAATCCATCGAGCGTGCGTTGTGGCGCTTCGCTGGCCGCGATGTTCGTGGCCTGATCGACGAATGCCGCCAGCAGATTGTTTCGCCCGCTGCAATTGGGACGTGTGCAGCGAATACGATCGGTGTTGTTGTACCACAGGTTGCCCTTGCGGATATCCCAGAGCGTCGAGAAGCGCAACTTGCGATTCAGGAATTCGAACCCGTTCGTCACCGTCGTGTTGTAACGGGGCGTTGCGTATCCGCGGAACACCACCGAATCGGCGATGAACACTTCGTTTTTCGCGGTGTCGGCGAAGTACGTGAGCAGGCCGTCGCCGTTCTTGTCCTGATAGCCGGTGATCGGCGCCGCCCAGTACCCTGCGATGGGATAGCCGGCGACCGTGCGGTTGGTGGTGCCGATCTGCGGCGGTGTGTCACCCAGCGACTCGACGACGTTGGCGTTGCCGGAGGCCGAGACGTTTACATCCCACCCGAAGTACGAACGGTTAACCAATTGCGCCGTGACGCCCAGTTCCCAGCCGGAATTCCGAACCGCTCCGAGGTTGCGAAGCTGCGTCGTCACCAGACCGTATGACGGCGGCAGCACAGCGGCGATCAGCGCATCCTTGGTGATCTTGCTGTAGTAGGTGGCGTCGAGGCTCAGGCGGCTGTTGAACATCTGCGTCTCGAAACCCATCTCATTCTCGGCCGAACGCTCCGGCTTGAGGTTCGGATTGCCGAGCGCCTGCTGAATAATTGTGGGCTGATCGGCGGTCTGGATGTTGGTGGTACCGGCCCCGAAAAACAGCTGCGCATCGTTGGGGCCCGGCTGCACGCCCGACTGTCCGTATGCGTATCGCAGGCGCATCGAGTTGAGCCACGCCGGCGACTTGAACCACGGTTCCTCGGAGATGATGTACGACGCCGAGAATTTCGGATACACGATGCTCTGAAAGTTCGTGCCGAATGCCGAATTCTGGTCGCTGCGCAGGGCGCCGGTGAGGAACAGGCGATCATGGATTGCGACGGCCTGTTCAACGAACACACCGAACGTCTTGGTGATCGTGGTTGCCTCGGCCACAACCGGCGAAGTGCCGGACGACACGTTCTGTGACGCCGGTGCCAGCTGCGTGGATCCGGTGGACGCGAGCGCTGCGCGGAAGCCAATGTACTGCGCGCCCACGGTGGTCTTCAGTCCCAGTCCGAACAGCTTGTACTGCAACGTCGAGCCGACATCGACCGTCAGGTTGTTGGTGCCGGTGCGGTTGATCCCGCGCGAGCCGAGTCGCGTTGTGGCAGTGAGCGGAGGCCCTTCACCACGATACAGCAGGTTGTCGTCGCTGATCGACGAGAAGTCATTGCCGACCGTGGCGCGATTCGTCCACCACGAGAACGGGCGCCAGTTGGCCTGCGTGGACCAGATGAACCGGTTCACTGATTGCGCTGACTCTTCCTGCCATGAATATCCCGGCGTCCACGCGCGATAACCATTGAGCGGCGTACCGAGCGTGCCGACAGTGCCATTCGCGCGCGTGCCCGGGCCACCAAATACCTGCGAGCCAAGGCCGGCGGTGGAGTTCGACTCGAGCGAGTAGCGCTGAGCGACATTGACGAAGTTGCTCGAAACCGCCAGCTCGAGTGTCGGCGAGAGCGTGGCATTGAGATTGGCGCGCAACGAGCGGCGATTCATCTGGTTTGGGCGGCTTACCCAACTGCGGAGCGGAAGACCCGCCGAGTCGAACCGCTGACGTTCAAATTGAGGGAGCGAGAGAACACCAACTTCGTTTTCGTCTTCAGCAGATACGAAATACCGCACTGCCTCGCTGCCACCGGATACCTGTACGCCCGTCTGCCGGCGATTGCCGGTGGCGAGCGGCGTGAGATCCTTCTCGTTGAAGATGTTCAGGGCACTGGTGGAGTCGGCGAGGCACTCACCGGTACCGACGCGCTGCAGATTGCAGAATGTGCGCGACGACACGGTTTCGCCGGGCCTTTTGCCCCACAGGCTGTACGCTGTCGGATAGGCGTTGCGATCGACAACTGCGCCGCCTTCGCTGTACAGCGACCACTTCGGTGCGCCAGCCTTGCCCCTCTTCGTGGTGACGAGAATCACACCATTCGCCGCGTCAGTCCCGTACAGCGTTGCCGCCGACGGCCCCTTCACGATCTCGATGCTCTCGATTTCATCGGGATTGAGGTCACCGATCCGGCTCGGGTTGTTGCCGCCGGTGTTCGTTCCTGCGCCGTTGCCGGTAGCGGTCGAAAAGTTGGCGCCGGTACTCGTCATGCGAATGCCGTCGATGATCCAGATCGGCTCGTTCGACAGGCTGACCGAGTTGCTGCCGCGGATGCGGATTCGCGCGCCGGTGCCGGTTTGTGTGCCGCTGGTGACGGTTACGCCGGGAGATCGCGAGTTAAGCAGGTCGTTAAGGCTGCCCACCGGTGCCACCTCGGTGAGTGCGCCGACATCGATGTTGGTAGTGGCGTTGCCGAGTTCCACGCGGCGCTGCTCACCGGTTGCAGTCGTGACAACTGCCGCAAGACTGACCGCTGCCGTGGCCATCGCCACGTCGACAGTTGTCGTCGCTCCGGCGCCGATGGTGACGCGCTTCACCTGCTCAGCGAACCCGACGCGCAACACGCGCACCGTAACGGTGCCCGCTCCGACACCACGAAACGTGACGCGGCCCTCAGCCGATGTCGCCGCAGCGTAATTGGTATTCACAATAAACACGCGTGCCGATTCGATGGGCCGCTGATCGGCCGTATTGGTGACGCGCACGATCACCGTGGCGCCACCAGGTTGCTGTGCTCCAGCCGGCATGATGACAATGACAAGCAGTGCCATCAACGCCGCGAGGCGATGCTGAACGGAATGCAACATCGTGCCTTCTCCTGGGTGGGAGGGGACACCGGCGCGCAAAACGGCCGGTTATGGAAACGCCGCGAGCCGCCTTCGTGAGGACTCGTGACAATCGCCGGCGTATGACCAGCCGCGCCGGCACAACCGCTGCGTCAGACTGTCAGGGTGTAGGCTGCGCCGCCCGCACCGGCTTCGGATCCTCAAACGTAATCAGAACGTCGCGCCATGCGAACTTGTGCCCGCTCTTCCGCACCCAGTAGTCCATCCACGCCATCTCAGCCGTCGACTTGAGCAGCTGATTGCGCGCGTCGGGAATACCGTGCGTGCCGCCCGGATAGACGTAAAACTCGGTTGGCACACCGAGCCGCTTGAGCGCCATGTGCAGCCCTTCACTCTCAGGGCGCGGCACGCGCGGGTCGCCATCGACGACGTGAATCATCGTCGGTGTCCTGGCATTGCGGATGTAGGCCGCGGGCGACTGGCGCCACCAATGTTCCATGTCGTCCCAGTACATC
>JANMWU010000926.1:0-6360 GCA_031380785.1 Gemmatimonadaceae bacterium | reverse complement strand
GACCGGGGCGGCAGACAGCAGGAGGCCGGTCGCTGCGGCGCACAGTAGGCCGGCAAGTCTCTGAGCATTCATGGCAGGCGTCGTCGGGGGATGGGGAGCTGTTCGCGCCGCCGGGGCACGCGAGAAGACCCCGCGGCGGCTTGGCAAATATGCTTCCGGCCGCTTGGTCTGCAACCGCGCGCGGAGACGTGGTGGGGCGGCCTGCGACGGGAGCAACTGCCTGGCGCCTTGCTGGTGGGCATCTTCGCCGGGATGCCGCTCGGCGCGGCGTTCCGGGAGGACCGGTTCGGGCGGAAGGCGCGCCACGCCCGGCGTCGCGAGCGCCGGCTCTCGTCGCCTGCCGCCTAACTCGACGCTGCTGCAGACGTGGGGTCTATTGTGCGCTCACTACCTCGCACTATGATGTCCCCTCGCAGCAGAGCTCTGCGTTAGGTGCCAGCGGATCTACTTGAGGTTGAGCGAATGCTGCTTGAGTGCGAGTACTGCAACGCGCGAGTGAGCGCCAAAGAGGTCGCTCAGCACGTGGTTTCTGACGAGTTCGCGCCTAGTTCGCTTTACACACTTGTAACCGACTGCGGCGGAGCGCGCGAACCTCGTCACACCTTCGCGATGTTGCGCGAGCTCTCATACGGCGCCTCGGGAGCGCGATCACGATTGGCCCTCACCGCATCCCGCCCCACCGCCTCCGCGACATACTCCGAGTCCCGCCCCGCCCCATGAATCATCGTCGACGACATCGCATACAGAAAATACAACCCCGTGAAGTACAACCCCGGCACTGACGTCGAAACACCCCGCGCATGCGCCGGATTCCCATGCTCATCAAACGCTGGCAGATCGATCCACGAAAACCCCGGCTCGTAACCGTTGCACCAGATGACGTTCGCCACATCCAGCGCCCGTCCGCCATCGACCAACGGCAGCCCCTCGCGAGTTCCAATCACGCGGCCCAATCGCTCGACGCCTGCTGCTGCGATGACATTCGGGCGCAGCCGAATCAGCGGCGTCCCCATCGCATGCTTCCCCTTCGGCCGCGCCTTCCGCCCCAGCGGAGTATCCGTAGTCAGAATCCGGTGAAACACGACCCGCAGCAGCAGCGGCGCCACGAAATAGTGACCGAACACGCTATCGAGGCTGAACGGAACGTGACCCACGTCGCGGCCCGAGAGATACGTCTTGAACCCAGCCCGCGCAGTTTCAACCGCGATCTCGGCGCCAGAGTTGCCAGCACCGACCAGCAGCACAGCTCCCGGCCGAAGCTGCGATGTGTTCCGATACTCGCTGGAATGCAGCTGCACGATATCCGGCCGCAGTTCGCTCGCGAACGACGGAAGCGACGGACGCTGGTACGTCGCCATCGCGACGATCAACTGATCGGCTACGATCTGCGTGTCGCCGGCGGAGATGAGAAATCCGCTTCCATGCTTTGAAACACGATCGATCGTCACGCCGGTTCGCACGGGCAGTTCGAAACGCTTGGCGTACGATTCGAGATAGTCCGCCATCTCATCCTTCGTCGGGAAATATCTGCCCGGGGCGGGGAAGGGCATGCCGACGAGCGAGTCGTACCTGGCCGGTGTGAACAGGCGCAGCGAATCCCAGCGCTTGCGCCATGTGTCGCCGACGCGAGGGTTGGATTCGAGAACGACGAATGACAGCCCGCGCCGCTTCAGGTGGTACGCGACGGAGAGGCCGGACTGGCCTGCGCCGATGACGACTGTCGGAATGCGTTCGACTGCTTGTCCGTATTGCATATGTGCCTCAACTCTCGATGGCATTCATCAGGCGAGCGCACCATGAGGCTCGCGTGAAGCCGAGATTTAGAGCAACCGCTGCCGCCCCGTTTCGGGCGAATCATGCAATCTGTGAGTCAGCGGCCGTGGGTAATTCTATGTAGAGACGCCGGCCGAGTTCGGTCGGCAGAGACCATGTTCGTACGCGTACGCCGTCGCCGCGGCTAGGCTGGTGAGATTCAGCTTGCTGAAAATGTTGGCGACGTGGCGCGCGACGGTTTTCTCGCTGATGCCGAGCGATTCGGCGATCGCACGGTTGGTCCTTCCGGTCGCAAGCATGGCGATGATGTCGACCTCGCGCGCGGTGAGCGAACCATCACGTTTCGTTCGGTGCGTCGCGGTATCCGGCTGTGCAATTCGGTTCAGGTCGACGACGGCGCCGAGCGCGGTGAATGATCGGTGAGCCGCACTGATCTCCATGTCGGCAGAATGCTCATCGCCCAGCGAACGATGCACGGCCGCCAGCGAAATACGAACGCGCGCGGCTTCATCTGGCGCGTTGACTCGCTCCCATCCGTGCAGCGCCGCACGCAAGTCAATCAGCGCCGACTCTGCATCACCGCTTGCAGCGAACACCGCGACCCTGGCCGAGGCGAGCACGGCGAACAGGTACGGCGCATTCATGGACGTCGCAATCGTGTCCCGCTCGGCGCACGCGTCCTGCGCGCCGCTCACATCTCCCGCGGCGCGCAGGATTTCGACGGTCGCAGCGAGGATCTCGGCGCGTGACTCGCTCGCCTTTGATGCTCCGACCGCGTGACGGATCGATGCCGCGGCCGCGTCGACTTCGTCCTGCGCGGGGCAAGCCACCGCCCCGCAGCGCCGAATGGCGTCACCACGACGTCAGGCGCGGTCGTCGTTGGCCGGATCATAGCCGTTTCGCACATGGTCGCGCTTCTGCGACTAGATACTCTGACCGATTCAGAGCTTCCCTAACGCCGCACACCAAACGGCACCGATTCAGATGAGACTCGCATGAAACCTCTGATCCCGCTCGCGATTCTTCCGGCGCTCGCGCTGACGTTTCGCGCCACGATGAACCCGCCGGCGCACGGTGTTGAACGCGCACGCTGCACGTTGGCGCCCGGCAGCGTGAAGGCTGTGGTGAGCGTCGAGCAGGATACGATGCTGCCGCTCGTGAACAGTCGACTACAGGCGATGTCGTTCTCCACACCCCCCGCGCGTCCAGCTGCACCACCGGTTGCCGGACCGGACACGCCGATGCCGTCGGCCCGCGTGCGTCTCACTCGACTCGATTCCGCCACGCGTACCGAGTTTGCAGCCGCCGGCATCCGTGACCGTGCCAACGGCGTACATCCAGGCGCGGCCATACGGCGCCGACTGTCGAGCGCTGGTGTGGAACGACACCGTCGCGTGGGTGCGCCGCGGCGACATCGGCTACATCGTCGCGACACTGGCGCCGCGCGACGCATGGCTCGACAACATCCCGGTGCTCGTGATCCCGGATACCTGGAACTATCCGTATCCGCGTCGACAGGGACTGCTGATGCGATTCGCGAAACCCGCGTCAGGAGAACCGGAGTCTTCGGCGGAAGCGTTATTCGACTTCACCGTGTCGAATCCCGGCGCGAATCCCGACGACTTCGGGCCGGGGCTGCCCGACTCGGTGTCGGATGCGAACATGCTCGCATGGGCTCGCGCCCACGCTGAGCAGAGCGAGCGTGAGCCGATCCGGCAACTGCTTCGCTCTGCGATCCTCAAGCATGACATGGGCCGCATCGCGACAAGGCCCAGCCGACTGCGCGGGAGCTATCGCGTCACCATGACCGTCGATGATTCCACGGTAACGTGGTGGTTTCGTACCGTCGACAAGCCCGCGTATCGGTGGGAAGGGCCGGACAGTGTGCGTAGCACTGCGGCGCTCGTGCGAGCACCGTACGCCACATACAACCTCGTCGGATACGCTGCTGACGATCGCATGTCGCTGGCTACTGCGGCGACGAACGCGACGCGCGAGAATCCGGCGAAACTCGTTTGGCTCGCGGCGAACGATCGGCCGGGAATGCCCGCCAATGAAGGCGTGCGCGTGTTGCAGGCGCAGCTCATCTTCAGGCTGCGATCCGCACCCGCCTCGATCTGGCCAGCGCTCGAGGCCTACATTCCGCCGCGATCCGCGCTGGACAGCGCGTTGATGGCACGGATTCGTCAGGTGATTGCGCGCGCGGATGGCCAGCCGACGATACCACTCACTCTTCGCCTCGACGATGCGGGCAGATGGGCCGCAGACACGATGCTGGTTCGGAACGGCAAAACGTTGCGGATCACACTGACGCGAGGCGATACGGTGAGTGTGCCGCGATTGTGGTGAGGCACGACGGTGATGCGGTGTCAACGCCGATTGAAATTGCACAGAAGGGCATTTCGCTGATGCCGATCAGGTGTTTCGTGTCAAAGCCATCAGTCGTTTCGCGCCAAGGCGATCACCGACTCCGGGTGAAGCCGATCGGGGCGTGAGGGGAGGACACGGACGCGGGGTTAGTCAGCGGGTGAATCGGAGAGATCGGGCGTGGCGACGCGGCGGAAACACTTCAACCGCGCGACCTTCGTCGCGAGCGCGGGCGTCAGGGCCAACGCGGCGATTTGCCGATCGAGTTGGTCGCGGCGACTCAGTTTGTATTCCAGTAGCGCGAGGTATTCGCCGAACACGATCCGATCCTCGGCGGCCAACACGGAGTCGCTGCGCGCGAGGTGGCGGAGCCACTCGTAATGCCGTTGCCGCCACGGCGTGCCGTCGCGATACACGAGGCCCCGGCGCGCGAGGAACTTGAGCACGTAGTGGCGTGACTTGAGGATCTCGCGCTGAAACGTCGAGCGACACCGCGCCAGATCGCGCACGCGCTCCTCCGCCTCGGTCGGGATGTGCACGGCGGTGAGTTCACCCGCGCGAAAGAGGCGTTCCAGTTGTGACGCGTCGTACGTGTCGTGCTTGCGTTGCACGCCAGGTTTCGTCGGAATCCGCGACGGCGCGATCACTGTGCAGGCGACGCCCTACGTCGCGAACTCGCGCTGCTGACGTAGCCAGCCCCCGACTTCTCACAGCAGGCCCGCCGTGTCGCCGCCGGGCCGAGCCGGTCGAAATACTGGCGCAGCTTCTTGAGATCGTACGCGAGTTTGTCGACGTGGGTCGGCGCCGCCTCATCACTCAGGAGCACGGCGATGGTGACGGACTCCTTGTGCGCATCGAGGCCCAGGAAGATTGTTGAGGGAGCAACGTCCGACTTCACGACCGTTCGGGCTGACTCTGCCATGGGGTGGTCCTCCGAAAAGGGCGACACGTGGGTTCGTCGCCGGTGGCGCTGGTTCCACAGGTAACACTCTGGAGCTAACCCACACGAAACCGGGGGGCCAGCCCAGGCGTGTTTTCTGGCGGGACAGTAAGCCTGTTGCGCGCGGCGGGCCATGTGATTACAGTGTAATCACTTCCTCCACGGCGACCAGCATGAAGATGAAGATCGTCCGTATCGGGAACTCGCAGGGACTCCGGCTGCCGCGCCCGCTCTTGGATCTAGCAGGCTTCGCCGCCGACGCGGAAGTCGACGTGGAGGCGCGCGCGGGTGAACTCGTGGTGCGGCCGCTGCACGGGGTGCGCGCTGGGTGGGCCGCTGCGTTTGCGCGCATGGCGCGCGAGGGCGACGACACCCTGCTCGATCCACCCGTCGCCACGGCCTTCGACGAGTCGGAGTGGCAGTGGTAAAACCGGGCGTCGCCCGTCGCTTCGACGTGTATCTCGTCACGCTGGACCCCACCGTGGGGAGTGAGATGCGGAAGACCCGCCCGTGCGTGGTCGTGTCGCCAGACGAAATGAATCAGCACATTCGCACAGTGCTTGTGGCGCCGTTGACGTCAAAGGGCACCGCCTACCCGACGCGCGTCGCCAGTCGATTTGGCGG
Source organism: Gemmatimonadaceae bacterium (assembly GCA_031380785.1). Classification (GTDB taxonomy): domain Bacteria; phylum Gemmatimonadota; class Gemmatimonadetes; order Gemmatimonadales; family Gemmatimonadaceae; genus JACMLX01. The sequence continues at coordinate 656 of JANMWU010000926.1, read as the reverse complement.
CCGCGCCGGTCAAGTGGTGTTGGATCAGATTCGCGTGGTGGATGTGCAGCGCTTATTGAAGCGCGTCGGTACGCTCAGTCCGAGCGCGCAAGCGGCGGTGCTCACGGCGCTCAGCGAGTTGTTTGCCCCGTAGGTTCTCGCGCGCCCGCTAACCCGCCTTGCTGCTACCACTGCGGCCGCTGGTCTGTGAGCAGGATGGACATCGTGCAGCCGCAGTGCAGCAGAACACAGTTACGTTCGGCGCACTCCCGCGGCATCCGTGTTACGCGGCGCTGCGCAGATCGGCGGCAGCACTGTGACGATCTGAAGGGCGAGACGGTATGCCCCAATGCCCTCGAGGATTCACAATGCTGGACGCTCTCATGCGCATACTCTCTATCATGCTCGTCTCCGCGTCGCTGCTCGGATGCAGCGACGCGCTCAGCAGTATCGACATGCTCGTGGACGAACTGCCGCTGGCGGAGCAGTCCATGAGTTCCCGACCGAGCGCACGGCGCGTTGCCGCAATCGATACTTCGCTCGTTGCAATCCTCGTACGCGCGCGGGTGGGCGAGGCGTTTGAGATGAGTGTGCCTGTTGCAAGTGGTGGATGCCGCGGTTCAGACACAACGGTTGTCACGGTCAGTGAGCTCACAGCGACGATCGTGCCGTATGAG
>JANMWU010000912.1:0-1537 GCA_031380785.1 Gemmatimonadaceae bacterium | reverse complement strand
TCATCACCGCGAAGGACATCTCATGAGTACCGCCAAGGGCTACATCTATGCCGAGCTCGAAGTCACCGACCTGGACTACTTCAACGCCGAATACGCACCCCGCGTGAAACCGGTGCTCGAAAAGTACGGCGCAAAATTTCTCGTCGCGGGTGGCAACCCGGACGTGCGCGAGGGCGACCGAACGGTCAAGCGGGTGGTGTTCCTGGAGTTCGAGAGCGGCCGGCTTGCGCGCGAGTTCTACGACTCTAAGGACTACCAGGACGTGATCGCGTACCGCTTTGACTCGGCGCGCACCCACCTCTACATCCTCGAGGGCTCGGATGGCGGGGATGCGAGCGTTCGCTGATGAATGAAAGTGCGAGGTGACAACGATGACTGCCCAGACTTACGACTACGTGATCGTTGGCGCCGGAACTGCCGGATGCGTACTGGCAAACCGCCTTTCGCGCGATTCGCGCAAGCGCGTGCTGTTGCTGGAAGCCGGTGGCGAAGATCGCAACGTCTGGCTCAAGATACCCGCCGGCGTGCCGCGGGTTGTCAATCATCCCGGCCTGACCTGGGGCTACACCTCCGAGAAAGAGCCCGGACTGAACCATCGCACCATCATCTGGCCGCGCGGCAAGACGCTGGGGGGCAGCAGCTCGATCAACGGACACGTCTACATGCGCGGCACGGCGGCCGACTACGACGCCTGGCGTGACCTCGGTAACCCGGGCTGGGGCTGGAGCGACGTGCTCCCCTACTTCAAGCGCGGCGAATGCCATTTCCTCGGCGCGAGCGAATTGCATGGCGGCGACGGCGAGATGCATGTGTCACCCCTGCATGAACCGCATCCGGGCTCTCGTGCCTTTCTCGAAGCCGCCACGCGGATCGGCATTCCGCGCAACGACGACTTCAATGGCGTCACGCAGGAAGGCGTGGGCTATCTTCAGTTCGCCATTCACAATGGCATTCGGGACTCGGCGTCTGCCGCGTTCCTGCGGCCGGTGCGCAGTCGTCCAAATCTGGTGGTTCACACCCATGCGCTGGCCGAAAGAATCCTGCTGGACGGCAAGCGCGCCACCGGTGTGCGCTATTCGGTGGGAAATCAGGCGTTCGAAGCGCGCGCGCGCCAGGTCATCTTGTCCGGCGGCGCCATCAACTCGCCACAGCTGCTCATGCTGTCGGGCATCGGCCCGTCCGAGCAGTTGCTGTCGTTCGGCATCGACGTCAAGCACGCGCTGCCCGGCGTGGGCCAGAACCTTCGAGACCACATCTACGTCCACTGCCTGGCGAGCGTCGACCCGTCGTTCTCGATCAACCGGGTGATCTCAAGCAATTTGCGCATGATCCCCGACCTGCTGCGCTATCTGGCAACGCGACGTGGCTTGCTGACGTCGGCGGCCGCGCAAGTCGGGCTCTTCCTTCGATCGGGGCCGCACACATCGGTGCCTGACTTGCAGATCCAGATGCGCCCGTTCAGCATGATCAGCAAGTCGGGCATGTACAAGGCGGACAGCGCGCCGGCCCTGACGGCTTCGTGCACCTTGCTGCGCCC
>JANMWU010000902.1:0-5013 GCA_031380785.1 Gemmatimonadaceae bacterium | reverse complement strand
TTGAACGTCGGCACGATCACGACGCCGTTCGCCACGTAGAAGTTGGCGTAGCTTGCCGGCAGTCGCACGCCATCCATCACCACCGCGCGCGGATACGGCAGTTCAATCACGCGCAGCGGGCCAGCGGCTCCGCCCACGCGCTGCAGGCGATGCAGGTTGTCGCGTGAGCGACGGTGGTTTTCGACGTCGGCCGGATCGTGTTCCACCGCCAGGACCACCGTGTCCGGTGATGTGAAGCGCGCGACGTCATCCACGTGGCCGTGGGTATCATCGCCCGCGCAGCCTTCGCCAAGCCAGATCGTTTCGGGACAGCCAAGCCATTCGGCGAAGGCGCGTTCGTAGTCCTTGCGCGCAAGGCCTGGATTGCGGATCTGCACATCCGTCAGCAACCACTCCTCGGTGACGAGGATACGCCCGCGCCCATTCACCTCGATGCCACCACCCTCGAGCACCAGCGCGCCATTGCCGTCGGAGCGCTGCGCGCGAGTGATCGGCAGTGTCGTAAATTCAGCGATGTGCTCGGGGATGCGTGTGTCATGCAGATAGTTCTCGTACTTCGCCCATGCGTTGAAACCCCATTGCACCAGTTCAACCGATCCATCCGGCTTATGTACCGATGTGGGCCCGGAGTCGCGCACCCAGACGCGATCGGTGCGGGCCACATGCAATCGCACGTTGTCGATGTTCACCGCGTGCGCGGCAAGCATCTCGCGCGCCTGCTCGCGCACGTGAGCATCGTGGCACAGAATGTCGACGCGCTCGAACATGGCCAGCACGCGCACGATTTCGGCATACACCCACGGTATCGGCGCGAATTTGCCGGGCCAGTCGGGTTCGTGCACCGGCCACGCCAGCCATGTGGCAGTGTGGCGTTCCCACTCCGCCGGCATGCGACGGGTGGGTGCTGTGAGCGGTGTCACGTACGCCAGTCGCCCCGAGTCAGACGCCACCGAGCCACCGCTGCGTGATGGGGGCGTACGCATCGATGCGTCGGTCGCGCAGGAACGGCCAGTTCCGCCGCGTATCCTCGATCAGCGTGCGATCGCAGGTTGCCACCAGCACCTCAGGATCAGTGCCGGCCTGCGCCAGATATCGTCCGATCGGATCGCAGACGAACGAATTCCCAAAGAACTCGAGGCCATCGGTCCCCGGCTCCGGCTCGAAACCGACGCGATTCGCGGCGGCAACAAACACGCCATTCGCAATTGCATGCGCGCGCTGCGCGGTGCGCCACGCATCCACCTGCGCCGCGCCGAACGTCGCTTTCTCGGCCGGATGCCAACCGATGGCCGTCGGATAAAAAAGCACTTCGGCGCCAAGCATTGCGGTGATGCGTGCGGCTTCCGGATACCACTGATCCCAGCAGATCAGGACACCGATCTTCGCGACTTTCGTCTGCCACACGCGAAAGCCGTTGATGCCTGGATGCGCGTCGGTACGCAAGTCAGGGCCGACATCGCCCGGCGTGAAGTAGTACTTCTCTTCGAACATCGGGTCGTGCGGGATGTGCATTTTGCGATAGGTGCCGAGTAATGTCCCATCGGCGTCGACAACGGCAGCGGAGTTCCGGTAGATGCCAGCAGTCTGCTTTTCGTAGATGGGTACAACCAGTACCACGCCCAATTCCTGCGCGACTTTCTGCAGCTGAACGACGGTCGGACCCGGGATCGGTTCGGCGATATCGAACCGCTCCAGCTTCAGTGACTTGCAGAAGTAGGGTGCGTTGAATAGCTCCTGGAGCGAGATGATCTGGGCGCCCTTTGCGGCAGCCTCGCGGATCTTCTCGATCGCCGCCGTGACGGTGGTGGCACGATCGCCGGTGACGGCCATCTGGACGAGGCCCACCGTGAACGTGGACGAAGCGGTCATGAGCAGTGTGGTGTGGCTGAGAAAGGATCGCCGGCGCGGCGAGCGCGAAATGTACGCGGGCCGGTTCAGTCGAGGGTCGGCGGTGTATGCTGAGTGTATCGCGGCGATACAGCGTGGATCGCCGTGGACGCCGTTGTGACGGCACCGCTGGGCGGCATTTCACTGTAACTCGTTGGGAATACACGCGTTGGCGGTGTGGTCGGCCAATGCGGTGCATGGTGCGCGTCCTGCTCTTCATAGTGCCGGGACCAGTCACTCATTTCACAACACACCGGAGCTTTCCGTGTTCACACATCGCCCAGTACGCCATCTGAACCGCGCTCTTTCCATCGCCTCTGCCGGACTCTTCGCCGCCTGCGCGTCCGGCTCGGACAGCCCGGTGACACCCGCCGGCGGTGCCACGTCGCTCTCCGTTTCCTTCGCAGCAACCGGCGCCAATGCGGTGAATGCGGCCGGCAACGCCGTCATCGTCGGCACGGCGGCCGACACCATGCTGATCACGAAGGTGCAGCTGGTCCTCGACAACGTGAAGCTGCGCCTCAGCGGCGTGGCGGCCTGCCCGGACTCGATGAAGGTGAGCAGCACCCGCGGACGCAGCAATGACAAGGGCGGCTGCTCGCGCCTCGACCTTGGACCTATGTTGCTCGACCTTCCGCTCGGCGGCACCAGCACCTCGCCGCTGTCAGTCACAGTGCCGGCCGGAACCTACAGCAAGATGGAATTCGAGATCGAGGATGTGAGCACGAGCGCCAACGCACCGCAGACAGCCAAGGATTTCCTTACGGCGCATCCTGAGTTTCGTGACGTGACGGTAAAGGTCGTGGGGACGTACAAGGGCACGGCATTCACCTTCCTCAGCCGCGCCACCGCTGAAGTGGAGTTCGAGTTCAACCCGGCGCTGGTAGTGAAGACTGGTGTGAACGACAACATTACGGTGGACCTCAACCTTGCCGCCTGGTTCAAGAATGCAAGCGGCGCCGTGCTGGCTCCGACAGTCGCGAATCAGGCCCTCATCGACCAGAATATCACCTCCTCCTTCAGCGCTTTCGGTGACGCGGATCGCGACGGCCATGCAGATAGTGGGCGCGGCGAGAGTCACGGGCACGACAAGGGCAGTCACGGGTGATTGCCGGTTCTGGCGGTCACGCAGCTCTTTCCCCCCGCGCGCTGCATAGGCGTCAGAAATCCCGGTGACGACGCTCGCTCTCCTCGATTGGTCGGACTCGTTTGCGATGCTGTGGCCGGAGCTGGCCACAGCATCGGGCGCGTCACTCCGGATCTTCGCTGCGACCGTCGAGGGAATGGCCGCGTGGGCGGGGCAGAGCGATGCGGTTCATCTGGTGGCGTCGGGAGGTGCGGAACGTGACGCGATCAGCAGGCTGGAAAATATCGCTGTGCCGTCGCGCACCGCCGTCGTCGGATCGACGCCGGATCATCGCCTGGCCGTGAGTGCAATGCGGAGTGGAGTTCAGGAGTATTTCGCGCTGCCGGGTGATCTCGAAGCGTTGCGCAGCTGGGTGACGGATGCAGCGAAACGCGTGAGCGAACAGCGTGATGGATCGGTGTTCGCTTCGCGGGAAGGATTGAAGTACGCGTTCGATGGCATTCTCGGTTCGAGTCCGGCATTGAGCGCGGCACTGACGCGGGCGGCACGTGTGATCCCGCACGGCAACGTGACGGTGCTGCTGAGCGGCGAAACGGGAACTGGCAAGGAGTTGTTTGCGCGGGCGATTCACTACAATGGTCCGCGCGCGCGGCAGCCCTTCGTGGATGTGAACTGCACGGCGATCCCGGACAACCTGCTCGAGAGCGAATTGTTCGGGCACGAGGCGGGGGCCTTTACGGACGCCAGGTCGGCGAAACCGGGCCTGTTCGAACTGGCTGACGGCGGAACGCTGTTTCTCGATGAGATCGGGCATTTGCCACTGGCGTTGCAGGGCAAGCTGTTGCGCGTGCTTGAAGAGCGGACGATGCGGCGCGTTGGTGGGACAAAGACGATTGCGTTCGACGTGCGCGTGATCGCGGCCAGTCATGTCGATCTGCAGGCTGCGGTTGGTCGCGGTGAGTTTCGTGAGGATCTCTGGTATCGTCTCAACGTGATGCCGATCGAGTTGCCGCCGCTACGTGAACGACCGGACGATGTGTTGGCGCTGGCGCAGGCGTTCGTGCAGAAGTTCGCGCGGGAGTACGGCATGACGCCGGTGCCACAGATCTCGGCGGCGGCGCAGCGGGCCCTGATGGATCGGGCCTGGCCGGGCAATGTGCGCGAGCTACGCAACGTGATTGAGCGGGGCCTGCTTCTGTCCGACGGTGTGCGGCTGGAAGTGGCGGATCTTGCCGGTGACGGCGCAACCGTCGCGGCAGGAACCAGTGGCGGTGAACTGCCGTGGCCTGCGTCACTGTCGATGCTGGCGAGAGGTGCGGCGAGCGCGATGCTGCAGCGATGCGGTGGTAACAAGAGTGAAGCGGCACGACGGCTGGGCATCGGGCGCCCTCGCCTGCAACGACTGCTCGATGCGCAGACTTCCGGCGCACCTGATGATGATCTTTATGAGGACCTGTGATATGAAACACATGCGTTGGATGAGAGCAGCTCTGGGCGCGCTGATGGCGGTGGGGTGCTCGGGCAACAGCGTGACGCCAGTTGATCCCGTCATCCCTCCACCCGGCGGCGGCACGCCGGAAACAAGCCTGCAGTTTCTCAGGCCTGCGACCGGCACGGTATTGCGCACCGACAGCGTCAGTTTCTGGGCGGTGAAAGGCCAGGACCGCGAAGTCGCGATGTACTACCGGCCGAATTCCGGCCGCAGCGACTCGGTGCGCTTTCTGCGCTTTCGCGTGCGCAATGAATCGCTCCTCAAGCGTCCGGACGGAACGGCGTTTGCCGCCGGCGACTCGGTGAGGATCACGATTCGCGTCAAGGATTTCTCGAAGCTGATCACGGAGTTTTCGCCGAGTGGGCTGACGTTCAGTTCTCTGCGGCCGGCGGAACTGCGGCTCGATTTCAAGAACGCTGATCAGGATTTCAATCACGACGGCGTGGTCAATCAGGCCGATGCCAACATTGTGCCGACGTTTGCGATCTGGAAGCAGGAAGCGGCGGGGCAGCCGTGGTTCAAGTTGACGAGCGCGGTGGAAATTTCG
>JANMWU010000453.1:0-15088 GCA_031380785.1 Gemmatimonadaceae bacterium | reverse complement strand
AGTTCGTCGAGCGTGCCGAAGCCGCCGGGAAAGCAGATGAAGGCATTGCTGTACTTGATGAACATCGTTTTCCGCACCATGAAGTAGCGGAAACTGACCAGCGTGTCGACGTACGGATTCGCACCCTGTTCGAAAGGAAGTTCGATGTTGCAGCCGATGCTCCTGGCGCCGGCGAGTCGTGCACCTTTGTTCGCCGCTTCCATGATGCCAGGGCCGGCGCCGGTAATGATCGAGAAGCCCTGTTCCCCAAGAAGCCGTGCCACTTCGGTGGCAGCGTGATATTGCGGGTCGTCGGGTGAGGTGCGCGCCGAGCCGAAGATCGAAACGCCTTTGTCCACGCTGGCGAGGGCGTCGAAGCCTTCAATGATTTCGCTAGTCATGCGCAGCACGCGCCACGGATCAGTGCGCGTGAAATCATCGCGCGGGCCGGGTGCGGCGAGTAGTTTCGCGTCCTCGGTCAGCGGCACCTGATCACGGATATCCGTGTCGATGCGCGGCTGGATGAGTGTCGTGGCGCGTGTGGTTCCCTGCGGCTGTTCGGTTGTCTTGAGCGGCTGCTTCTGCGTCGAGATGACGGCGTTGTTCATCGGCGTATCACGGCCGGCACTGCGATGACCATCCACATGCCGCTCGATGACACCTTGCAGCGCCGCGGCCTCGGCACGCTGCATGGTCGCGACGTTGACGATGTTGCCACCGGCGGTCGTGGCGCCGACGGCGCGGCCGTTGCGACGCGGCTTCGCGGTCGCAGTGACTTTTTTGACCGGAGTGGCGGAGGATTTTGCGCGCTTGGCGGGCATGCTGACGGGGAAGAGGTCTCGCGGTGGCGTCGCCTGCGCATCCGCACGGGCGCCGTGCCGGATAGAATTGTAGCGCGGTGTTTCGCGCCGCTCCCCGCTTTGCCCGATATGAATCTGGCGCAGCGACCCTTCAGACGCTCCACCCGTCGCAGTGCCCCACGTCATCATCGTCGTCGCTGACGGCGTTCGTCCCGATACGCTTACCGCTGCGCTCGATGCCGGAGAACTTCCGGCGTTGCAGGCGTTGCGCGAGGCGCAAGGCTTCCATACGGTGACAACCGTCTTCCCGTCGGTGACTGGGCCGGCGTACGCGCCGTTCCTGATGGGTGAACATCCCGGTCATGTCGGCTTGCCCGGTTTGCGCTGGTTCGACCGCAGCCGGCGTGACACCGGCTGGCCGCACTTCACGCGCAGCTACATCGGCAGTGAGATGCGGAAAGTCGATCGCGATCTGACACTGCAGATACCGACCGCGTTCGAGCGATCGGGCGGCGGGCTGGCGATGATGAGCATGATCGGCCGCGGACTGCCGCGCCGGAATCGACTCACTGACAACGTGTCATTTGTACTGCGCGCGGGATGGACGCACTTCCGCGGCGACGTTGCGGGCTGGCTCGAAGTCGACCGCGCGTTATCAAAGGAGATGCTGGCCCGGGTGCTGACCGAACGCCCGCCGTTCACGTTCGCCAGCTTCTGCGGTGTGGACAAGACAAGCCACAGCGTGGGTCACAACAATCCGATCGTGCGCGAGGCGCTGACGATCGTGGATGGCTTTGTGCGCGATGTGACCGCCGCCGCCGTGCGTGAAGGGTGGATGCATGAGCTGGCGCTGTTCGTGGTAAGCGATCACGGGCATGCAAGCGTGAATGCGCACGACGATCTGGCCGATCTGTTCCGCGATGACGTCGGACTGCGGGTGCTGGCGCATCCGAGGATATTTGGAGTTCGTGATCCGGAGATGGCGGTGATGGTGAGCGGCAATGCGATGGCGCATCTGTTCGTGGAGCTCTCGTCGCGCCAGCGTCCCTTCTGGCCGCGACTGAAGGATCGCTGGAACGACACGGCCGAGATGCTATTGGCGCGGCCGTCGCTGGATCTGCTGCTGTTGCCGCACGGTGAGAATTCAGTCGAGATCCGAGGCGGTGCCGGGCGTGGTGCGGCGATGCTGCGACGCGTTGGCGATGACATCGACTACACGCCAATCACAGGCGATCCGCTGGGGCTTGGCGTGATGTTACGTGTATCGGCGGCTGAATCGTGGGAGCGGTCGATGCAGACCGACTATCCCGATTCGGCGGTGCAGATCCTGGCGCTGAACGACTGCGCGCGTTCCGGAGATATGATTCTGAGTGCCACGCGTGACTGGGACTTTCGTGGGCGATACGAGCCGATTCCGCACCGTTCAAGCCATGGCGCGCTGCATCGGGAGCATATGTTGGTGCCGATGCTGACCAACGTCTCGAATTCGGTGCCGTGGCGGCGGACGGAGGACGTATTTCATCGGGCGATGCAGCATCTTGGCGTTTGAATTCTCCTCTGGCTTTCCACTGCTGAATCCCAAAACTGCACCTGCCGCAAGACAGCAACTGCTTTGACGCGAAGCCGCAAAGACGCGAAGCGGCACGGCGCATATGCGCTGTTCGTTGCAGCGCGCAACGACGAAATTGAAGGGAACTGCACTTGCGGTGGCCCTCTTCAATGCATTCTGCCGTTTCTGCCGACTCGGATGCCGGCGTCAGTCGCTGAACGCTTCGCGTCTTTGCGGCTTCGCGTCAATGCCGTTGCAGTTGCCGTTTTGCGTCAGTTGCCGTTCTGTAATTCCGCAGTTCGGCCGTACAGACCGGATTGAGCTGAGCCGCCGACGTTCCGCGCGTGTATGAGTACAGCAGGTCTACACTTATCAGGACAGACGATGACAGACGGTGTGCGGGGATCGAGTACGGGGTTGATCGCCGTCGCGGTGGCGATTGTGGTGGGGGCGTTTCTGGTGGCGGGTGCGGCGCGGGATGTCGGCCGCAAGAACGACGTGATCGAGGTGACCGGGAGTGCCCGGCGCGCGATCGTGGCGGATCTTGGAATCTGGCGCGGCAGCATCACGGTGCAGTCGCCGACCGTGCAGGGCGCGTACGGCGAAGTGGCCGCGTACGGCGAGAAGGTACGCGCATGGCTCAAGGCGCGCGGACTCGCCGACAGCGTCATCACGGTGCATCCGATCGAAACGACGCGGATGATGATGACCAACAAGGATGGCCAGGAGACCGGTCAGCTGGCGGGGTACAAGCTGTCACAGTCGATCGAAGTGCGGATAGCGAATCCGCGTGCGATCGAGCAGCTGGCGCGCGAAGCCGGCGCGCTGGCGGGTCAGGGCATTCCGATTGAAGCGCCGGCACCGCAATACCTCTACACCAGGCTGGCCGAGCTCCGGATCGCGATGATGGGCGAAGCGACGAAGGATGCGCGGGCGCGCGCCGACGTGATCGGCACTGCGGCGGGGGCGAGCGTGGGAAACGTGCGGAGCGCGAACACCGGCGTGGTGCAGATCACGCCGCGGTTTTCGACCGAAGTGTCGGACTACGGCATGAACGATGTGACGAGCATCGAGAAGGACATCACGACTGTGGTGAAGGTGACGTTTGCGCTGAAGTAGTTCTTCGTTGTTCGAACAGCAACAGCATTGACGCAAGGCGCCGCAGGCGCCTTGCGTCAAGCAGTTTGCAGTCTTCGCCAAAGGACTAGTTTTCGGGCATGACCTGGCCTGCCCTGCTGAGGGCGCTGATGTGGCGCTGTGTGCGCGAACCGTCGCTGATCGGGCCGTTGCTGCTGGTAGCGTGGCGGTTCAGGCGGCGGCACTGGTATGCGCGGGCGCCGTTTCTGCCGCTGCCTGCGTGGGAGTATGTGCAGTGGCGCATGCACACCGCGTACGGCGATCACGACGCCGTGCCGCCGGTGGACGACATCGCCAGCTATGCGCGATGGGCGTGGCATCTGCCACTCTAGCAGCCTGATATGACACTCGCCGCACCCGCCGGATTTGCGCATCGGTTGAAAGCCGAAGCGTACGCGCGCGGGGCGATGCTGGCCGGTGTGGCGCGGCTTGGGCCGATGGAAACCGCCGGTGCTTACGACGACTGGATTGCGAAAGGATATGCGGGCGAGATGTCGTATCTCGTGCGCGGTGCCGACAAGCGGCGCGACTCGACACTTCCCGTGCCCGGTGCTGTGAGTGCGCTGGTCATAGCAGTGAATTACGGCGGCACGCAGCCCGATGGTCCGATCGCACGGTATGCACGCGGTGATGACTATCACGACGTGCTGGTGCCGATGCTGCGCGGCATACAGGACTGGGCCTCCGCGGAACTCGGAGTGTCAGTGGCCGGGAAGGCGTACACTGACACCGGGCCGATTCTGGAGCGTGAACTGGCGAGGCGGGCGGGGATCGGGTGGTTCGGGAAGAATACGATGCTGATCTCACCGAAGCATGGGTCGTTCTTTTTTATCGGGGTGTTGCTGCTGGCGCTGGAGCTGGAAGTTGATGAGCCGTTTGTTTCGGATCATTGCGGGACTTGTACGCGGTGTCTGGAGGCTTGTCCGACGGAGGCGTTTGTGGAGGCGCGGGTGATGGATGCGAGAAAGTGTATTTCGTATCTGACGATTGAGTTGAAGGGGGAGATTCCGCTGGAGTTGCGGGAGAAGATGGGGGGGTTGGTGTATGGGTGTGATATCTGTCAGAGTGTGTGTCCGTGGAACGTGAAGTTCGCATCGCCAGACATGCTCCCACAATTCGAGCCGCGGGTCTGGAACGTGAGTCCGGATCCTACTGAACTCCTCGCGTTGACTGACGAAGAATTCAAGGCGCGATACAAGAACTCCCCGATCAAGCGAGCAAAGCTGCGCGGGCTGCAAAGAAATGCAGCGTCAGCGGTCAGTAACGCTGCACGACGGGGACCTGTCGGAAAGTTTGTGTATGAGCCATAACTCTGGTAGAAGGAGGTGGTTATGGCTCGGACGAAGACCGCAGCGGCAGTGGAGGTCCTGCCGGCCGGCGTGACGCCGGCGATGCTCGATGCCTTGATCGCGGGCGTGCAGACGCCAACGGACTTTCAGGTCGTGTGGCGGCAGCTGCAGAAAGCGATGGCGGAGCGCGTGCTCAAGGCCGAGCTGACGCATCATCTGGGGTATCCGGTTGGGGGCGAGCGGGGGCCGGACGGGAATGCGCGCACTGGCTCGTCGCCGAAAGCCCTGCTGACGGACGGTGGGCGCGTCGAGTTGGACATTCCGCGCGATCGGGCGGGCAGCTTTGCGCCGCAGTTTGTGCCCAAAAGGGGCGCGCCGCCTTCCCGCATCTCAAAGTCTTATTCGGTGATCGGCTCTGCGACGGCACATGACGAACTCACCGATTCATACACAAAATTCGTGACAGGCCCCATGAGCCTCCCATCGTGCAGCTACTTCACTTCCAATCTGACACACATCGGTTGGCGTGCTCGCAGAGCCTCGCCTACAGTTTCAGCGCGCGACGAGCACCGACGTGATGGCGGCCGCCAGCTCCGTCATGCCGGAGTCAGACGGATCTCGGTCCAACAACTTTTGGCTCAGTCGCGGACCGTGGTCGGTCTTCCGGTACTCGACGAGCATACCGCTGACGTCACGGAAGAGCCGACCCAGAAGCACGCCCCCGTGGACATCCCGGCTCCACGTAGTGTCAGCCATCAGAGGGATCGCGGCAGCAGCGACTTTGGGCCAGTGTTCGGCGTCGCGCGCGTGGGCCGCGAACCAGTCCTGCACGGCCTGTTCGAGCACAGGAGGCGTGTCGGTCATCGCGCGCTGCAGGTCCTCATTCAGGACTTCCACGATGGCGGCAGCATCGAGCAGATAGTTCTCGAACAGCCGACGCGGCAGCCACTGGAACATCCCTGCACTTTCCTTGGTGAGCGCATCGCGCTCTGACTCGGTGCGCCCTTCACGATCGAACAAGAAGGCGACGTGTGGTGGCAGAAGCGACGGCGCCTGAAGCAGCTGCCGGTACACGTCGCTGATCTGCGATGCGCGTTTGCCCAGATGGTCGTCCGTCGATTGGACGGCTACGATCTTGGTCCCGCGGAGCGGAAGCTTACGGGAGTGCGCGATGAGCGCAAAACAGGCTTCCTCCGTCTTCCCCTCTACCCACAGTACTCGATCCGCGCCAAAGACATCGCTAACGCTCGCTCCGACATCCATGAGGAACACTTGGACGCCCTGCTGCGTGCCAGCTTCGATCGGCTCGACGACGCTCGCCGTACCATCGCTTCGTACGCGAAGCATACTGACGACCGCGGTCGCGGCGACGGTGGCCGGCGCATGGGTGGAGACGATTACCTGGTGCCGTGCGAACTCTTCGCGCAGAATCTCGAACAGAATGCGCACAGCGCCAGGATGCAGAAAGCTCTGCGGTTCATCAACAAGCACAACTTGAGGCTCGGTCCCCGTCAGCATGACATACAACATCGCCAGGACCTGACCGATCCCAGTCCCGCTGTTGGCGAGCGGGATCGCAAGATCCTCACGGTTCGGCTCTTTCCAGATGTGCAGCGTAGACTGCCCCCCTGATGCCGGCGCAGTGACGCGGTGGACATGCGGAAACACGAGTTGCACGAGCCCCATCAGCTTTCGAGCGGCGTCCGGGTTCCGCGTCAGGAGGGAGCTGATGCACGCTGCAAGATTGGACGCATCCGGGAGCAAAACCGTGCCCTCAGCTCCAACCGGACAGCTGCCGACGTTGAGGCGCTCGGCGCGGAACGCGTAGATCTTCGCGTGCAGATTTGGAGCAACGCGCCGATCAACTGCGATTGCTGTTCCATCACCGATCTGCCCGCGCGCAGTCGGCACACACGTGTGTGGGTAGTTCGTGTTGTCGAAGCCCAGCCAACCAATTGTCGCGTCCTCTGGCCGCGGCTCCAAGCCGAGCCAGCTTCGGCCCAACTGCCCGCCACCGGAGAAGGTCCCTCCGCACGTCACGCCGTCTGTCAGATACTCGGTGAGGCGGTCGACGCCGTTAGTGGACGCGAGGCTGGGCTCCAACGGAATCGCGAATCGATCGGCACCGGCCAGCACGCGGGCCAAACTCGGACCAGTGACGTGTGCCTCGAGAGTAACCGCGGAGTGCGGGAGTATGGGGATGAGCGGGCCGTTGAGAGTCGGCACTGTCGCACTGCTGCGATGGGGTTGGTCCTGAAAGCGCAGGGTCAGCGCCTCGAGCAGCGCGCTCTTGCCGACGTCGTTTGGGCCAACAATCACATTCAGACCGGGCGCGAAAACCATCGGTCCGGAGTCAAGAAAGCAGCGATAGTTCCGAATTCGGGCGCGCTTGATCCACATAGCGGGTGGTGGTGAAACGTTGCGAAGGTAAACGACACGCGTTCGGGATCGAGCCGTCGTTGTCCCGCACGCTGGAGCCCAGCACATTGAAGCTAGCCGCAAAAATGAACGTCGCGGATATTTAGATCCGATCTGGGCGTTTGAACTCGGGAGGCCAACAACATTGCTTTTGTGCGGTTCTCGCGGATCGGCGTCATCAACGCGAACGTCTCCATCAGCCAGGCACAACGAAACCGGGTTTTTGATCCGTGCGCGCGTGAACTACAGCTTCGTGAGTGCACGGCTCGGAACAGGAACGTCAGCGTTGAGCTCCGGCATTTGCCCCGCTTCAATTTGTGAGATGAGTTCAAGCAACCCAGCCGCCTCCCACCACCGGTTCCGCTTTCCCTCCGTCAGCGGCAACAACACGCCGACTGCGACGAGCTGGTCAATCGCTTCATACACACGCACCTTCGCACGACCCGTCAGCGCTGTGGCAACCGGCGCCGAAATCATCGGATGCGCCGGAAGTTGCTCGATCAGCAACCACGCAGTCGCGTCGGCGCGCGGCGCACCTGACGACGCCCGCAGCTGGCCGCGCCACCGGGTCTGGAGGTCGCGCACCGCGGTGACATACGCGTGCGCCAGCGCTGTGGCCTGCAACGTGGCCGCGGCGAATTGTTCAAGCCACGCGGTGACATCCGGCCCCCGGAATCGCATCAGCCCATCGATGTAGCGTTGCCGATTGCCCGCGAACACAACGCTGATCGGCGGGAGGAAATGCGGGATCAGCCCACGGCGGCGCAGCACCACCTGCACGAGGGCACGCCCGGTGCGACCGTTCCCGTCATGGAAGGGATGGATGGTCTCGAACTGCGCATGCACCAGCGCCGCCTGAAGCAGCGGTGCAAGCGTGTCGTCATTGATGAACGCACACAGGTCGTGCAGCAATCGTTCGATCGCATCCGGCGGCGGCGGGACGAAGTCGGCACCACACGGGTTGTAGTCGTTGCCGCCGATCCAGTTCTGCTGCGTCCGAAGCTGTCCCGCGATCGCACGTTGTGCCGTGGTCTCGAGCAGTCGCTTATGAATCGCCTGAATCTCGGCGATTCGAAATTCGTCCGCGCGCGCCGCTTCGTCGACCGCAAGCACCATCGCATCGATGTTGGCCAGAACCTCGACGGCCGTCGCTCCGGGGATGATTCCTGACTCGAGCCTGGCTTCCGCGCGCGCGAGTTCGCGAACGCCCAGTTGCATGCCCTCCACTTTCGACGACGCGATGGATTCCGTGCGAAGCAGGAGCCGCGCCAGCGGTCCCAAGGTCGCGCCGCCTTCCTTGTTCAGCTGACCGAGGGCGTGCTCCGCCTCGGAAATGAGTCCGCCGAGTGTGACGTCGATTCTGATCGGCATGCCTTGCAACTCGTCCGGGACGAACGCGGCATAGCCGCAGGCGCGCCGGTATTTCACCGGGGCGTTGAGGGTCGGATCGTGCTGCCAGGTTCGCGGGACGAGAGAGCCGGGCACGGGGGCGGGATGAGGGAGGCGGGCTGACCGGAACTTTCTGGCGATCCATAGTATCGCTAAAACAGTAAACGAAACTATGACTGTTTGCAAGTTTCGGATCGGACGTGTGCCGAACGACGCGCCCACGGTGAAACCGGGCAGGCCGAACCGTGGCTAGCTCGTTCCGCGTGAGCGCCGTACGACGCTACTGCCGATCGCCACCTCAAAACGGTTATACCGACACATCTCCCAGGAGGTCTGCCCGTGGAACGTGAAATTCTCGCAGGCACTGGCGGAGGATTCTCCGTTCCAAGCGCGGGAGTTCATCGCGGGGAAGGATGCGGTGACGCTCGCGCGGGACATCATGGCGCTGGATCAGGAGGCGTTCAGCGCGGCGTTCCGGAAATCGCCGATGAAGCGGGCGAAGTTGGTGGGGTCGAAGCGGAACGCGAAGGCGGTGCTCGGTAACGTCGGCACGGCAGATGACTCTGACGGACTCATTCACTCTCGCGAAGAGCCTGCCGCAATCGTGCGCGCACACGTTGAGTAGGCCTTGGCAAGCTGCTGTGAGACCAGACGTATGATCGCGCAGTACGATGCGACTGACCGGCCGCCTTCCTTACTCTCCGACCAACAACGGCGAGCGTCTGTATTCACTCCTGCGCAGGCACGCCCAACTCGATTTCATCTTCACTGAACCAGCTCTCTTTTAAGACGAAGTCTCTTACAATCTTTGGCGATGATGCGTACGCGACGAGCGCGAGACTCTGCGTTGCACGGCTGGCTGTGACGTAGAATAACCTCTTTGTGCTTTCAAAGGTTTTGTCGCCAGCAGCCTTACCCCCAAACAGGTCCTCATACTTGAAGAGGAAACCTCTAGCGTCATGGTCATCCATGATCACCATAACGCGCTCAAACTCAAGTCCCTTGACACCCTGATGCGTATCGAAGTGGGCGTTGCCCGCTAGGTACTCGGTCATTGGTGCGATCTGCGAAAACGGAGCACTGAGAAACGACTGAATCGCAAGCTCTCGCTCGGATTGCTGATCCTCTTTTTCGTCCTCATCCGAAGTACTTGCGTCAACTTGTTCCGCCGCTTCGGAAGCGTTTGATTTCAGCATGTCGGGGATCTCGAACAGGTCGTGCTCGGCGACGCGATGCAGGACCTGAAGCAAAGTCGGATCTGCTCCGTCGTTCCAAAGCGCCATGAGTGAGTCGACTGCTGCGTTCACTTTCGCCAGGTGCTTGTTCGTATCCTTTGCGTCGCGCAGAGCGGCTTGAGTGAGCAGCGGGGAAAAAGTCTTTGCGACACGCGCAACGGCGAAACGGTCATCGGCGAGCTTCGCCTCAACGACTGGGAGCACCTGATCCGAAAAAAATCGAGCCGCAGGTAGCGTGCCTTCGAGGAAGCTCGTTCGCCAGCTATCGATGTTGTAAAGCGGTGAGAAGGCAGCAAGAAAGCCCATGCGTGCGGCTGCCATTCGGTGCTCAAGGGTAAGGGTTTTGATCGACCTGGGTTGATTCCACTTTTCATCTCCTGTGACCCTTGCCATGTGGATCGCAATCGAACGTTCAGCGTCAGGCTTTCCATCCAGATCGGCAGGAAGGACAAACAGGCGAACAACACCCTCGACCGCATCAGAGCGCGGTTCCTGATACTGACTGTCTGTTGTGCTCCTGACCTTGTTGATCAGAGTGATGATGCGTTTCGGACAGCGGTGATTGAGCTTCTTGCTCGGAGTAGCCCAATCCTCCGGGAGTTCCTCGCCAAGCCGCTCCTTGCCGTCGTTGTAGATGCGCTGCATCATGTCGCCAAGCAGGCCGAGAAGAAATTTCCCTTTGAGCTTCGCTTGGACCGCGAAAAGCGCGTCGATCAAGGCTTTATTGGTATCCTGACTCTCGTCGATTAGCAAAATGGGATATCGGCCGGCAAGGATGCTCTGCATTGCCGGCTTGTCGATGAGAAAATGCGCGGTGATCTGCAAGACCTCTGAGTGGTTCAACGAATCGCGACCACGGTTATCGCCGGTCGGGCTGTAGGTAAAGGACTTGACATTGGGAAGGTTTTGAAGGCGTTTAGCCTTCGACTCGATTTTGCTAAGGCGAGTTGCCGATGCCTTTGTGCCCTTGCGACCTTTAGCCTCGTCCGAATTCAGTTGAACAATGTCGTTTGCCAAGTCGACACGAAGCCATTCACTGATGTCCCTGTTGAGTCCCTCAATGAGTGACCACGCGAAGCTGTGAATCGTGCGAACGTCAATGAGAGGATCGAAAAGAAGTCGCCTCTTTATTTCGTCGCTCGCAGCGTTCGTGAAGGTGATGACTCCCACGCGCTGTCCTTTGACCCTGAGCTGTCCGCTCATGGTCCGTTGTACGTGCTGGAGGGCGGCGACGAGAGAGCGCGTCTTTCCGGAGCCAGCTCCTGCAAACAGGAAGAAACTTCGCGGCGCCTCGAGATTCAGGCATGCCGCGATCTCGTCATCGACGTGGTCATCGACGGCATTCGGTGTCGCCAAGGTTGCCGATGAATTCATATCGCGAACTTTTCAGCAACAGCGCCGGCGGGCGCTGTTGCTGCGACAGGCACCTTCCCGTCGATGCTGTCCTCTTTGCGCTTCAGTTGTTCTGCAAGCCAAAGCAGACCCGCGTCGATGTACGCCGGCAATTGCATCGTGTCGATCTCATTTCCGTAGAGAAGCGCCATCGCGAACTCGGCCTTGCCGCCCTCAGCCAAATCTTCCGACACTCGCTTTGCAAGGTCTCCAAGATCAGCCGCAGCGTCGAGTGACATCCGAAGTCTTCTCATCAAGCCGACACCTTTCATCGCCGTGAAAAGCTCGATGTTTTCGTACACCAGCGCATCCTCGAACGTATTGGCGAGGGCCTCCTCCGCCTTTTCGGATTTGAACTTGGCTTGGATGGGCTGCTGGTAGGCGACGCGAACGCCGTAGCCGCTTGGGTCAGAAAGAACGACTTCCTCAGGCTTCATGTCGAGCAACGCGTCGAGCGACTCCTCTTCGGGAATCCAGGTCTTGAGCGTCTCGTTCCGTGCTTTGAGGCTTGCGCCGCGCGCTGGAGGAACAGCTTTCCCGTCCGCATCCTTCGCATCAATGTCCGTGATGATCAGCGTATTCAGCCCACCTCGGTGGACACCCAAATCCGGCCACCAGTGGACACCTGAAATCCGGCCACCACGGCTAGCACGCTGAGGCGTTGACGGCACGGCGACCCGCAGGGGTCGTTCGGCCATGAGCAATGTCTTGGCCAAGACCACACAGCAGCAGGTAGAGGGCCTGGGGCGCCTCGGATGGTCGCTCCGGAAGATCGAGGCGGCGACCGGCGTGCGGCGCGAGACGATCAGCGGGTATCTCACCGCCGCTGGGATTCCGGTGCGCCGGCGCGGCGGTCGCGTGGCCGACTGGCCGCCACCAAATCCGGCCACCACGGCGCCGGTGTCCACCGACTCGGCGCCGATCGCAGCGTCGGGGACGCTCGACGCGGTCCCAGGTCGGACGCCGACGGCGAGTGCGTGTGAGCCGTATCGCGAGCGGATCGTCGAGGCGATCCGACGCGGCCGGAATGCGATGGCGATCTGGCAGGACCTCGTCGACGGCCACGGCTTCACCGGGCGCTATGCGAGCGTGCGGCGTTTCGTGCGGGCGCAGCGGGCCACCGCCCCGCCCGAGCCCTCGGGTATCATCACGACGGCGCCCGGCGAGGAGTGCCAGGTCGACTACGGCGAGGGGCCAATGGTGCGGCATCCCGACCACGGTCGCTATGTGCGGACGCGACTCTTCGTGCTCACCTTGGGCTGCTCGCGCAAATCCGTGCGCTTGCTCACGTGGCGCTCGAGTAGTCAGCGCTGGAGCGAGCTGCACGAGGAAGCCTTTCGCCGGCTCGGCGGGAGCACGCGGGTGGTCGTCCTCGATAATCTGCGTGAAGGTGTGCTGCAGCCCGACGTCTACGATCCGGCGATCAATCCGCTGTATCGCGATGTGCTCGCGCACTACGGCGTCGTCGCGCTGCCGTGCCGCGTGCGCGACCCGGATCGTAAAGGCAAAGTGGAATCGGGGATCGGCCACACGCAAAAGACACCGCTGCGCGGCTTGCGCTTCGACACCATCAACGCGGCGCAAGCGTACCTCGATGCGTGGGAATCACGCTGGGCTGATACGCGGATCCACGGCACCACCAAGCGCCAGGTGAGTGCCATGTTTGCCGAGGAGCAGCCGCACCTGCAGCCGCTGCCGCTGGAACCGTTTCGGTACTATCGCTACGGCACACGCAGCGTGCACCTCGATGGCTGCGTCGAAGTCGAGGCCGCGTACTACAGCGTGCCGCCGGGCTGGATCAGTCAGCGCGTCAGCGTACAGTGGAATGATCTCCACGTCCGCGTCCTCGATCCGCGCAGCGGGCAGCTGCTGCGGGAACATCTTCGGACACGCCGTGGCCATCATCGCGTGGAGGACGCCGATCGACCGACGCGCACGCCGGCGAAAACCCTGGCGCTCCTCGACGTGGCGCGGCGGGCCGGCCCGTCCATCGGCGCGCTCTGCGATCACCTCCACCGGACCGAGGGTGTGCTCGCGCCGCGCCGCATCCTCGGCGTGCTGGCGCTCGCCCGCAAGCACGGGCCGGCGCGCACCGACGAGGCCGCACACTTCGCGCTCGAGGCGGGCGCACCGTCGTATCGCTTTCTGCGCCGCTATCTCGAGCGCGTCATCGCCCCAGCCCTCGCGCTGACCCAGATCGATCCGCTGATCCGCCAGCTCACCCTCTACCGCGATCTGATTGATCGCCGAGCCGCCACGACATGAATCTCATTGAACTCCAGCACGCGCTCCGCACGCTGCGCCTCTCCGGCATGGCGGATGTCCTCGACGCACGGCTCCGGCATGCACAGGCAGAACGGCTCCCGCCGCTCGACCTGATCGCGATGCTCGTCAGTGATGAACTGCAGCGTCGGCAGGATCGCCTCCTCGCACGCCGCCGCCTGCAGGCGCGCTTCCGCGATCCGGCGCGTTCGCTCGACACCTTCGATTTCACCTTCAACAAGAAAATGAATCGCGCCCTGCTCTTCGAGCTCGCCACCGGGCGCTTCATCACACAACGCGAAGATATCCTCTTGATCGGGCCGCCCGGCACGGGCAAGAGTCACGTCGCACAAGCGCTCGGGCAGGCCGCAATCCAGCAGGGCCATCGCGTGCTCTATCGCGAAGCGCACGTGCTGCTCGAAGAGCTCACCGACGCCACGCTGGACGGCACGCGCAAAGCCGTGATCGCGGAGCTGAGCACCGTGCCGCTCTTGATCATCGATGATCTCGGGATGCGCAAACTGCCCGCCACCGCCGCCGAAGATCTGCTCGAAGTGATCATGCGACGCTACGAACGCGCGTCGACCATCCTGACCTCGAACCGCCCGGTCGACGACTGGGGCAAATTGCTCGGCGACACGGCGGCCGTGACCGCGCTGCTCGACCGACTCCTCCACCACGCGCACGTCCTCACTTGCGGCCCGCGTAGCTGGCGGACCAAACTCCAGCCGGCGACCGACTCCGCGGTCGCCACCGCACGCTAACCCAGTCGCAGCGCGCCGGTCTGGTGGCCGGTTTTGCGGTGTCGATCAGTGGCCGGATTTGAGGTGTCCACCCAGGGGATGCATCGCCGGCTTCGACTCGCCGTCGAGATCGACTGCGATGTGCGTACGCTCGCCGCATGCCGCGACACGATGGCGCACGATCGCGCCCTCTACGCCAAGCTGCTGATCCTCGCCGCACAGCGCGGCTCTACCGTGCGCCGTCCGACCGGAGCTTCCGTCGTTCTACCCGCCGTCTCCTCACACCTTACTCGGAGGCTTCACATGCTGACACGTCCGGCGACCCGCATGACTCGATCGCGTGCGCTCGCGATGACCGTTGGTACGCTCGCCATCGCCACGATCGCGATTGCGCTGCCGCGTCCACCACTCGCCGGCAATGTCAGCGAGTCACCCGCTGAAATTGCCGGTCTCTACTGGATGGTTCCGGCAGACGTGCCTTCACTGAAGCAGTTCGCGCCTGGTAGAGAATTCACCTACCTCCGACTGTCGCCGGATGGTCGATCGCGACTGGAGAACGTCACGGTGGATGCGCGTGGTGAACTGGTCGCACCGCACGTTGAGGTTGGACCGTGGAGTACCGAGAAGTGGCGGGTCCAGCTGGCGAGTGGCACTGTTGCTGCCAAGCTCTGTTGGCAGCTTGGAGGAACCTTGTGTGCAGCGCGTATGCGCGCGACGACGTGTCGGGCGATATTACGATCTATCGCGACGATGTGGGCGGAAAGGTCGAGCTGGTGCTGCGTCGGGCGGCGGCGAGGTAGTGGCTTTGGCATCCCCGGGAACTCGGACTTGCGCAGGAGGACGCCGTTGAGACACGGTTTGAGCATGTCGGTCAGTCGCCATGCCGCACGCCAGG
>JANMWU010000872.1:0-5205 GCA_031380785.1 Gemmatimonadaceae bacterium | reverse complement strand
CGTATTGAAAACCAGACCATCGACCCTGACCGCATCGGCACTGCGCACGGCCAAGGCGCAGTCGCGCATCCGGCTTGAAGGTGAACACTGGACCCGTGACAACGCGCTGCGTTTGAGTGGCAGCATACAATGGCAGGAGTTTCCGCTTCCCTACTACGGCATTGGCGACGATACGCCAAAGTCCGCCGAAGAAACATTCACGCCCAAGGGCACAGAAGTGATTCTCCTGGTGCAGGAACGCATCGCGCGATCGTGGTATGCGTCAGCCGGCGCGCGTCACGTTCATCAGCGCATCAGCACCGATTCGGCCGGCACGCTCGGCACGAGTATGGTTCCCGGGAGTGCTGGCGGTACAATATCGGAGTGGTCAACCGGTGTCATGACAGATACACGCGACAATCTCTTCGCGCCACGCGCCGGAAACTGGGTGCAGCTCACGTACGCGCGCAGCATGAATGGCATCTGGTCGGATTACTCATACGGAACTATACGACTGGACGCCCGCAGCTACCACGCGATCGCGAACGAGCACGTGCTGGCCATGCAGGTGCAGATCACAAACATCGACGGTACGGCGCCATTCGATCAGCTCGCGCTCGCGGGCAGCAGCGATATCCTGCGTGGATACGCACGCGGACGGTATCGCGATCGCGCCATGGCGGCGGTGCAAGCGGAGTATCGGTCACCAATCCGTCACCGACTGGGAGCAGTGGCATTCCTTGGCGCCGGATCGGTGGCACCAGCCCTTGATGCGATTGCATCACACCGACTGTTGCCATCCTACGGCGCCGGGCTGCGCGTCGAAATCGATCATCGGCAGCGGAGCGGCGTGCGACTCGACTACGGACGCGGTCGCGACGGCGCATCGGGTCTCTACATCGGATTCAACAATGCGTTCTGACGCGTCGCACCTGACGCGCACCGCTCATGTTTCGCGAAGAAGCGGATCAGCGCGCACCGCGTCTGCCAGCGCGCCACGCGAATCGACACTCAGCTTTTCGAAGATGTTCGAGAGATGCGTGCTGACGGTGCGCGCCGAAATGTCGAGGGCGGCTGCGATTTCCTTGTTCGTGAGGCGCCTGGAGACCGCGCGCGCGATCTCGAGCTCGCGGCCGGTGAGCGCGGCGGCGCCCACCGGCGCGCTGCGCGGCGGCAGTCGCACGCCGAGCGCGCGCAGCTGGTTGCGTACGCTGCGCAATTCAAATTCGGCACCGAGTCTGGCAAAGACTTCGTGCGCGCGACGGAGTTCCACCGCGGCGGCGTCGACTTCACCATCCGCCGCCAGCACCTGCGCGGCATTGACCCGGATCCGCGCGCCATGAAACACGAATGGTACGGCGTCCAGTTCATCGGCCGCCGCCAGCAGACGGGCCGCGGCGTCAGGACTGTGATGCTTCACGCGCGCGACGAGGGCATCAGCGGCAACTGCCCACGCCAGACCGAGTTTGTGCCCGAGATCCCTCGATTGCTTGTGGAGTCGCGCCGTGAGCAGTTCAACGCGATCGAAGTCCTGCGTGCGAAGTGAGGCTTCGATGATCATCGGGATCAGGCGATGAATTGCCCACGCGACGTATCCGAAGCGATCGGCAAGCGCGAGCCCGCGCTCGCCATATTCGAGCGCGCGCGGCCAGTCGCCATGTGAAAGACTGAAGGCGCCCATGCCGGTATGCGCGAGGATGACATTGTGCACATTGCCAAGCGCGAGTTCTGCCTCGCGCGGGGCATCCGCGAGCCGAGCCGCGCCCGACAATGACCACGCTTCCTCGAACAGCGCGCGCGCACGCTCGGTGTCATCGCGCTCCAGCACAATCAGGCCAGTCCACACCAGCAATCGGGGCAGCAGCGATTGCGGCATCACGGCGCGCGCGAGCGGAATCGTGCGTTCCGCGATCGCCAGTGCTTCATCCCATTTGCCGATGCCGGATGCGTGTTCAATCCCGATCTCCGCCGTCATCGCCTGCAGCACTGGTGACGCGAGCGCATCGGCGAGCGCGCTTGCCTCGCGCAGGTGGCGCGCGACACCGTCCACGTCACCGGTAAAGCCTTCCAGCATTGCCATGGCCCAGTGCGCAGCCCACGCCACGTCGCGGTCACCGGCCTCGCTCGCGAGTGCGATTGCCCGTGCGCCGTGCTCACGCGCGACCGCGGCAGGACCAGTCCAGGCGTACAGCTGGAGCGCGGTCTGATGCACACGCGCCAGCAGCGTGATGTCGCCCAGCGCGTCTGCGACGACAAGCGTGTCACGTACGCTGCGGGTCGCGTCGTCGTGACGGCCGAGTGCCTGCAGCATCTTGGCGCGCGCCACGCCGATGCGCACAACCAGGTCAGTTGCCGCCGTTGCCAGTGCCGATTCTTCCGCATCGCACAACAGCTGCAGCCCCGCGGTCCCATCGCCGGTCCGCGCGGCCTCCTGCGCCAGGCGCAGGAGCAATCGTGAACGCGCGGCGAAATCACCGCGCGCGGTGGCGAGTGCCAGCGCGCGTCGCCAGAGCAATTCCGCATCGGTGACATCACCGACACGCGTCCGCGCCGTCGCAAGATCCTCCAGCAGCGCCGCGATGGCGGCTTCATCGCTGAGTCGATCCGCAATCGCCAGCGCATCGCGCAGCCAGCGTGTGGCATCCTGATCGGCGCGCCGCGTGAGCGCATCACGGCCCGCAGTGGTGAGATACCGCAGCGTTCGTGCATCGTTGCCAGTCTCCTGACCGAGCACGAGGTGCCGCGCCATTTCGCCCGCACGCTCGCGCGAAACGGGATCAAACAGCGCTTCGAGCGCTGCCGCTATCGCTGCATGCAATGCGCGCTCGCGGGCAGCAGTGAGTGATTCACGAACCGTCGCGGCAATGATCGGATGAGCGAACTCGTAGTCCGCGGAGTCATTCGCGCGATACTCGACGAAGATGCGGCGGCCGCAGAGCGTGTCGATGGCATCCGCGAGCGAAACCGCGTCGAGCCCCGAGACTCTGCCCAGCAACGCCAGCGAGGGTCGTGATTCAACGATCGATGCGATTTCAGTGAGTCGCCGCGCGGCCGGATCGAGTGATGCGAGTCGCGCCTCGACCGCGTCACGCACGGTGGGTGGCAGCGTGGCGGGAAGCGTGTCCTCGATCAGCCAGCGGCCACCACCCTTCCTGATTCGTCCGGCGGCAGTGAGTGACTTCAGTGATTCATCAACGAAGAACGGATTGCCACGCGTGTGCGACCAGAGCACCGCTGCGTGATTCGCCACGTCATCCGCATCAAGTGCAAAGGAGCGCTGCAGCAACTCGGCGACGTCGGCGCGCGTAAGACTCTCCACGCGCTGCAGCGTTGCCTCGCCAGCCGCGAGCAGCGAGCGCACCACGCCCTGCAGCACCGGATTCCCATCGCGGGCAATATCCGGCCACGCCAACACGATGAGAACCCGCGCGCCGGCCAGCTGCCGGGCCAGAAAATGCAGGAACTCGAGCGACGAAGCATCGCTGGCGTGTGCGTTGTCGAGCATGAGCAGAATCGGTGTGCGCGCCGCCAGTCGCATCAGGAACTGTGATACGTTCCAGAGCAGATGCGCCTTCGAGTCCGCGTCTCGCGATGCGTCGCTCAGCGTCGATCCGGTCGCACCGGCAAGGCCGGGAATCACCGAGCGAACATCGCGCTCGGCCCCGCGCGCGAGCACCGTGAGCGTGGACGCGTCGAGTGCGCGCAGGGGCCGGGCGAGGGCATCGGCAAGTGCGCCGTACGGCACGCCGGCTTCCATTGCGAAGGCGCTGCCTGACGCGACCAGCACGTCGCTGCGACGTGCCTCACGTGCCAGCTCTGCCAGCAGACGCGATTTGCCGATCCCGGCGTCGCCGGTGAGCAGAACGCACGAGCCGCGACCAGAAACGGCGGCGGTGAGATGCCGGCGCAGCAGCTCCATCTCGCCCTGACGTCCGACAAGCGGAAGTTCGGCGCCCCAGGGCTGTCCGGCGTCAGGTGTGGACATGCTCACAACAGGATGATGCAGCGGTACGCGCGTGCGCGGAATGACGCCGCCGATCGGCGTGCTCAGTCCAGGGCGATCAACTCCACACTCGCCAGACCATTTTCGATCGTCAGGCGCGCCACGCTGGGCCGCAAATCAAACCGACGCGCGCCCGCGGCACCGGGATTTATCACCAGCCGGCCGCCGGCTTCGGCAATCAGCTGCCGGTGTGTATGGCCATACACCAGCACCTGCTGCGGGTACACGGCGAGCAGCTTCGCGGGCGTCGGGCTGCCGAATTCATGGCCGTGGCTCACATGAATGCTCACACCGCCGATGTCGAGCACCAGTTCATCGACGAGCCGCGGATTGCCGGGCAGGTCGGTGTTGCCGTACACCGCGCTTACCGGTGCAATCGATTCGAGCTCGATCAGCACATCATCGGGGCCGACATCGCCGGCATGCAGAATGCGGCTCACTCCGGCCAACGCGGCGAAGAGTCCCGGTCGCACCATGCCGTGCGTGTCGGACACCAGCCCGAGCACGAGTGGCCCGTCGCCGACATGCCGATCCGTGCTCACTCGCTGGCGTCGCCCCAGCGTGGTGCAATCTCGATATCGACCTGCAGCTGATCGAGAATGCGCTGCACCACGAAATCAATCAGTTCGTCGATGCGCTCCGGCTGATGATAGAACCCCGGCGCCGCCGGCAACACAATTGCACCGGCGTCAGTGAGTCGCAGCATGTTCTCGAGATGAATCCGCGACAACGGCGTTTCGCGCGGAACCACGATCAGCGGACGGCGCTCTTTCAGTGCAACGTCAGCTGCACGCTCCACCAGTGAGCGGCTGGTGCCTGCCGCGACAGCGGCGATCGTTCCCATGCTGCACGGCACGATCACCATTCCCTTCACCTTCGCCGATCCGCTGGCTGGCGTCGCACCGCGATCGTTGTCGTCGAACACGGTCACGCTCGCATCCCACGCGTCCTCGCCCACGTGATCGCGAAGACCGTGCAGATCGCTGATACCGGACTCGGTGTGTAATAGCCGCCAGCCGTGCGCACTCACGATCAGCCAGACCGGTTGCCGCGCCGTCGCCAGCGCGTTCAGCAGACGTACCGCGTACGGTGCGCCTGACGCGCCGGTGATCGCCATCACGATCGGCAGCGGCGCGCTGCTCACGCGCGGCCCGCCAGCAGGTCCGCGATCGAGCGCAGATGAAGCAGGCGCTCCAGCAGCACGAAGGTGAAGAAGGTGATGC
>JANMWU010000875.1:0-2283 GCA_031380785.1 Gemmatimonadaceae bacterium | reverse complement strand
GACCTGGGTCGACTGAGTGCGCTGCACCTGCCGCTGCCGGCGGTGCTCGGCGCGCTGGGCAGCGAGAGCGCCAACGTTCCAGGCGGTACGGTGAACGTGGGAGCCCGTCAGTTGGTCGTGAAGACGAGTGGTTCGTTCACGTCGCTCGATCAGGTGCGCAACACCGTGATCGGTGCATCGCGCAGCGCGGTGGTGCATGTGAAGGACGTTGCCAGCGTGCAGTGGGGCTACGCCGATGCCACACACATCGCGCGACACAACGGTGAACGGGCCGTCTTCATCGCCGCCAGCATGCAGGATGGCGCAAACATCACTGACGTGGCGCCGAAGGTTGCCGCCGCCATCGCGGGATTCGAAAAGGAACTGCCGGCCGGTATCACATTACGCCGTTCGTTCGATCAGTCGGAGAATGTGAAGAGCCGTCTGGGGCGACTGGAAGAGGATTTTGGGATTGCCATTGCGCTGGTGCTGATCACGCTGCTGCCGCTTGGACTGCGCGCCGCTGGCGTAGTGATGGTGTCCATTCCGTTGTCGCTGGCAGTAGGGACCGTGCTGCTGCACACGGCCGGCTTTACACTCAATCAGCTCACCATCGTCGGCTTCGTGATCGCACTCGGCCTGCTGGTGGACGACTCGATCGTGGTGGTGGAGAACATCGCGCGCTTTCTGCGCCGCGGTATGTCCCGCACCGAAGCGGCGATTTCTGCAACGCGACAGATCGCGCCCGCGATACTTGGCGCCACTGGCACGCTCATTTTCGCATTCGTGCCGTTGATGCTGCTGCCAGGTGGACCCGGCGACTACATCCGGTCGCTGCCGGCGGCGGTGATCTCGACAATTCTCGCCTCACTGCTGGTATCGCTGACGATCATTCCGTTCCTGGCCAGCGTGGTGATGCCGCGCACCAGCGACGAGCACGGGAACCGCGTGCTCCGGTGGCTTCAGCACATCATCGAAGTGAGCTACCAACCGTTGCTGCATCGCGCGCTGGCGAAGCCGCGCCGTACGCTGCTTGCTGCAGCGGCTCTCTTCGCCGCGTCGCTGGCGCTGATTCCGCTCATTGGATTTTCGCTTTTCCCCAAGGCCGGCATTCCGCAGTTCCGCGTCACCATCACCATGCCCCGCGATGCCACACTGGCGCAGACCGACAGCGCGGCGCGATTCGTCGAGCGCACGCTGATGGCCCGCTCTGGCATGCAGCATGTGATGACCAACGTCGGCCACGGCAATCCGTTCGTCTACTACAACGTGTCGCCGGCCAATGATCAGGCGAGCTTTGCTGAAGTGGTGGCCAAGGTGACTGAATTTGACCCGAAGCGCACGCCGCAAATGCTGGACACGCTGCGGACGATCTTCGACGCCTGGCCCGACGGTCGCATCGCGGTACGCGAGTATGAGAATGGTCCGCCGCTGGAAGCGCCGATTGCGATCCGCTTCATCGGTGCCGATCTCGATACGCTGCGCCAGATTGCCGGTCGCTTCGAGCGTGTGCTGAATGGAATTCCCGGCACGCGCGATGTCGAGAATCCGCTTGGCAACACGACAACGAATGTGCGGGTGAACGTCGACCGTGCCCGCGCCGGTCTGCTGGGTGTGCAGGTGGTGGATATCGACAAGGTGGTGCGACTCGGACTGGCCGGCGTGCCGGCGGGACGCATTCAGGACAGCGATGGCGAAGCGTACGATGTCACGGCGCGACTGGCGCGCAGCGGTCGCGCAACGCCGACCGCGCTGACGCAGTTGTACGTGCCGTCGCAGACCGGTGCGCAGGTGCCGCTGTCGCAGGTTTCCACGCTCTCGCTCGAGCGCACCCTGCCGCGTATTGACCACTACGAAGGAGAACGCAGCGCAACAGTGACGAGTCAGGTGCGCACCGGCTTCAATACCGATCGACTCACGCGCGCGGCGATGGACTCGCTTCAGGCGTGGACATTGCCGAATGGCTACCGCTGGGTAGCGGCCGGCGAAATCGAAAGCCGGCAGGAAAGCTTCGGCGGTTTCGGCGGTGCGATTCTGCTCGCGACCGTCGGCATTCTGGTGGTGCTGATTCTCGAGTTCAAGACATTCAAGAGCATGCTGATCGTGGCATCGGTGGTGCCACTCGGCGTCATCGGCGGCATGGTGGGACTGTTGGTGAGCGGTTACACGCTGAGCTTCACCGCCATGATCGGATTCGTGGCGCTGATCGGCATCGAGATCAAGAATTCGCTGCTGCTGGTGGACTACACCAATCAGCTGCGCGAAGGCGGCGCGGATCTCGATCACGCCATCGAGGAAGCGGGG
>JANMWU010000871.1:0-12246 GCA_031380785.1 Gemmatimonadaceae bacterium | reverse complement strand
CAAGTCGACTTCGCGAGCGAAGGCCTTGGCCTGATTCGCGATGCCGATGGATACGTGGTCGAAGCCATCGGCGGGGCGAACGCGCAGACGAACGCACTCAATCTGTACGATTTGCGCCAGCCGTTCGTCACCGGTGCCGATGTCGCCACGTATCCAATCGTCGCACCAAAGCGTACGTGGGCCGTTCGCGATCTCTTTCCGCGCATGCTGGCGGGACAGACAGTTCGCGATGTCGCGGTGATTCCAGGCGTCAGCGGCTATGACCTCGCTGGCATCGGCCGCGTGTACTACAACACATCGCCGCGTGCGTTCAGTCAGATCAACGTGCGCGCACTCTCGGTTGACGGCGCGACGCTTGGTGCCGCGCGCGAGATCGCAGTGAATCTGCCCGAGCAGGAATTCTCCGGATTCATGAAGAGCGTCACGCCGGCTAACGATTTGCAGGCTATTGGCGCCGGCGCCTATGATTCCGGGCAGGGCTCCGTTGGCGGGTTGAGCTATGCGGTGCAGAGCGCCGCAGGCACGTGGACGCGTAAGCTGTCGCCGCCGTCGTTCGGGGACGTCACGTCACCGCGTCTGCCGCGCGACGCGAACTACAGTTGCGACGACCCTGTGAGCTGGGTCTGCATCCCGCCCGTCAACGGACAAGGCGTGTGGTCCACCGAACGCATCGGCGGCGGCGGTGTGCGCTACGGCGACAACATATTGTTTATTCCGACGCTCGGAAACGGCGCCCGATCGTACGCCCGGCAGACATACACCTTTGGTGATCCCGGCGAGGATCGCGCCTTTGCGTATTTCTTCAAAGAAAATGCAATGACCGGCGCCGTGACGTTTCAGAAGTACGATCGCTGGTTGCACGCCGCGGCGGGTGAACAGGTGGTTGGTGTCGCGCTTGGACGCGTGCGCGGCGTGTCGGGTGATGCGCTGTTTGTGGCGAAGTCGTATGCGTGGAACACAGGCCGGTACAAGGTGGGTTCAGTGGTTCAGCTGTTCAGGATCATGCCGTGACGGTACTTGCGTGACAGCCCGGCGCCTGAACATCGGCGTGCTCGGCTGCGGCCCCATCGCGCAGGCGGCACACTTCGAGAGTTGCACGAAATCGCGCAACGCCACGCTCTACGCCATCTGCGACGTCGCCGAAGATCTGCTGACCCGCATGGCCGTCACTCACGGCGCGACGAAGGCCTACACCAGCTACGAAGTGATGCTCGCCGATCCGGTGGTCGATGCGGTGATCATCGCGACGTCTGATGCCTTTCACGTTGCCGCCGCAATTCAGGCGGTGCGCGCCGGCAAACATGTCCTCTGCGAAAAGCCGCTCGGCGTGACTGTTGCCGAGGTCGAACAGCTGCGCACCGAAGCCGCGACGCACGACCGGCAAGTCATGGTCGGCCACATGAAACGATTCGACCCTGGTTTGCAGGCCGCGCGGAACTTCGTCCGGCATGAGATGGGCGAAATGCTGGCGTTCAAAGGCTGGTATTGCGACTCCACACATCGCTACGCTGTCACCGATGCGGTGCAGCCGCTGATTGTCCGGAGCGCGAATGCGCTGAGGCCCGCGACCGATCCGAAAGCCGATCTGGAGCGCTACTACATGCTGGCGCACGGCAGTCACCTCGTCGATACGGCGCGATACCTCTGCGGTGAAATCGTATCCGTCGATGCCAGACTCACGAAACGCTACGGCGCATTCTGCTGGTTTATTGCGACCGAGTTCGCGAGCGGCGCCGTCGGCCACCTCGATCTGACCGTGTCGGTGCGGATGGATTGGCACGAGGGCCTGCAGATCTACGGTGAGTTCGGCAGCGTGCTCGCGAAGACGTACAATCCGTGGCTGTTTAAGTCATCCGACGTCGAGATCTTTCACGAGGCCGATGCCACCCGCACACGGCCGCTGGGCGCTGATGCGCATTTCTATCGTCGACAGGTCGAAGCGTTCGCGGATGCGCTGCTGTCCGGGACCGATGTGACATCGACCGGTGCTGCCGGCATCGACGACGGTATCGCCGCAGTGCGTGCGATGGTCGCGATTATGCAGTCGGTCGAGTTGGGTCGCCCGGTGCGGGTCGCTGACGTGGTTGGTGCGGTGTGATGTGTGCGCGTGAATCGGCACGCGCATCACTCGGCATTTTCGCAAGGACATTTCCCGGATCCGCACCTGGCACCGTGCTCTCTCAGGCAAGAGACGCCGGATACGACAGCGTGCAGTACAACATGGCGTGTTCAGGGCTCGCATCGCTGCCATCCGTCATCGCACCCGAAGCGATATCGGAGATACGCAATGCGACACGGGACACCGGCGTCGGCATCGCGGCGCTTTCAGCGACGTACAACATGGTTCACCCTGACGCGGCGGTGCGCGCGGCGGGTCATCAGTCGCTCGCGGTGCTCGCCGCGTCAGCGCACACGTTGAAGATTCCTTTGCTGACTCTGTGTACCGGGAGCCGGAATACCGCTGATCAGTGGGCGCCGCATCCTGAGAACTCGAGTGCCGCGTCGTGGCGCGAGTTGCTGGAAAGTATGTCGCGCGCTATTAAACTCGCCGAGCAGCATGATCTGGTGCTGGGTGTCGAGCCTGAGCCGTCAAATGTGGTGGCGTCGGCGATACTCGCGCGACGACTGATCAATGAACTGGCGAGCGCGCGCGTCGGCATCATTCTCGACGTTGCGAATCTGATCGAGCCGGTGCTGACGGACTCGGCGGCGGCACGGGGTGACGTGATCGCGCGCGCAGTTGACGAACTGGCGGACTGCATCGTACTTGTTCACGCGAAAGACCGACGTGCCGACGGTACGGTTGTCGCGCCTGGCGACGGGCTGGTGGACTTCGATCTCTGCTTCACCGCGCTTTCATCCAGCGGTGTGTCGGCGCCGGTGATCACGCACGGACTCGGCGCCGCAAACGCCGCGCGGACTTGTCTGTTTCTGCGTGAGAAACTGGCCAGTTCACGCTAGTGTCGCGTCACCGACGCTATTGGCTCGAATCGAGGTGCAACAGGTATGAAAATCGCGCGCAGTGGATCACAGCCTTCTGCCAAGGGCCCCGCCGAGTGGTTCACCGGCACAGTCCGCATCGATCCGATATTTCCGGTCGCCGCGCCGGCGCGTGCCGCTGGCAACACCGTGACCTTCGAACCCGGTGCCAGAACCGCGTGGCACACACATCCTCTCGGTCAGTCTCTGATCGTCGTCGCCGGCTGCGGATTGGCACAGCGCGATGGTGGCGCGATCGAGCTCATTCGCCCCGGTGACGTGGTCTGGTTCGAGCCAGACGAAAAGCACTGGCATGGTGCGGCACCAACCACGGCGATGACACACATCGCGATTCAGGAATCGCTGGCTGGGAAAGCGGTGGAGTGGATGGAGCACGTCACTGATGCACAGTACACGGCGGCGCCAAACGGCTGACTGCGACATTCCGCACGAGACCGAACGCGCGTCCAGTCAGCGCCGCTTCGGCTCACGAAGTGCGCGCAGGCACGCGACCAGCGCACGCAGTGATTGCGACGCGCGCCGCAACTGCGGGTAGTACAGGTAGAATCCTGGAAACGGCATCGAGAACTCCTCCAGCACCGGCACCAGCTTTCCGCTCGCAACCTCTGCGCGTACGCGATCTTCAGTCGCGAGCGTGAGGCCCACGCCGGCGAGTGCGATGCGCACATTGAGCACTGGGTCGGTCGTGAGCACACGCGCTGATACCGCTACAGAAAATTCACGGCCATTTTCGGTGAACTCCCAGCGGTATGGCTTCGCGGCCGCGGTTGCGTGCCAGTTGATGCACTCGTGGTCCGCGAGATCGCGCGGATGCAGGGACTTTGATCGTCGCGCGAAGGTCGACGGCGCGCCGAGCACCAGCAATCGCAAATCCCCCGAGATCGGCTCAGCGATCATGTCGCCATCGATCACTTCGCTCAGCCGGACGCCGGAATCGTAACCTTCAGCGACGATATCGACCGACTCGTCGCCGAGGACGAGATCGAGATTCACATGTGGATTCTGCACCAGAAATCCGGCCAGCAGCGTACCGGTCAGATAAGTCTCGGCGGCCGACGCGACATGCAGGCGAATCGTGCCGCGTGGTTCGCTGCCCATTTCACCGACGGCCGCCAGCGCCGACTTCACTTCGTCGAGCGCGGGACGCAGTGCGGCTCACAGACGCTCGCCCGCCGCTGTCAGCCGGACGCTGCGCGTGGTGCGCTGCACGAGGGCGACGCCGAGTCGTTCCTCGAGCTTGCGAATGGTCTGGCTGACGGCTGAGCCGGTGACGCCGAGCCGATCGCCCGCGGCGCGGAAGCCACGCACTTCGGCGACGGCGACAAAGGTAGACACGCCCTCGAGCTCATCGGTCATTGAGTAGTACTGCTACGCAGCCTGTACAGGACTGTCAAGTGGATCTGGCTTGACTGCAGGTTTGATTCCGACCCATTACGGGACACGCGCAGCTGGTCAGACTGGCCGCCATGCACGCTGTCCCTTCAGCAGTTCGCGGCTGTGCGAACCCGGAGGAGCAATGCAAAAGCGCACCCTTGGCAGCAGCAATCTCGAAGTGTCCGCCCTCGGCCTTGGCTGCATGGGCATGAGTTTTGGATTCGGACCGGCCGCCGATCGCGACGAGAGCATTGCGCTGATGCGGGCGGCCGTCGAACGCGGCGTCACGTTTTTCGACACCGCGCAGGTGTACGGGCCGTTTACGAACGAGGATCTGGTTGGTGAAGCACTCGAACCGTTCCGTGATCAGGTTGTCATCGCGACGAAGTTCGGTTTCGAACTCGAGAACGCGGTAACGCGCGGCCCGCTCAACAGCACGCCGGAGTACATCCGGCGCATGACGGAAGGGTCGCTCAAGCGACTGCGCGTCGATGCGATTGATCTCTACTATCAGCATCGCGTCGACCCCAATGTGCCGATCGAGGATGTCGCCGGCACCGTGAAGGATCTGATCGCCGAAGGCAAGGTGAAACACTTCGGCCTCTCGGAAGCCGGCGTCGACACCATCCGCCGCGCGCACGCGGTGCAGCCGGTGACGGCGCTGCAGAGTGAATACTCGTTATGGTGGCGCGAGCCGGAGGCCGGGATTCTCCAGACGCTCGAGGAACTCGGCATCGGGTTCGTGCCATTCAGCCCGCTCGGCAAGGGTTTTCTGACCGGCAAGATCGATCAGACCACGACGTTCGATGCCACCGACTTCCGCAACACTGTGCCGCGGTTTAACGCGGAGAATCGGGAAGCGAATCAGGTTGTTGTTGACCTGATGACATCGATCGCGGCGGCGATGCAGGCAACGCCCGCACAAGTGGCGCTGGCGTGGCTGCTGGCGCAGAAACCGTGGATCGTGCCGATTCCGGGGACGCGCAAACTTTCGCGTCTCGAAGAGAACCTCGGCGGCGCGAGTCTCACGTTGTCGGCCGAGGACTTGCGCAAGATCACAGACGCAGCCGGGAAGATCACCGTCCAGGGCGCGCGGTATAGCGAAAGCTCACAGCGGATGATCAATCGGTGACACCCGTGCGCGGTAATTCCGATAGACCGCGACGCGAGCACCTGTCGTCACGCGCAAAAGTTCATCGTGCGCCGCTTCGTGGAGGCCACTGTTCCAGTTGCTGCAGGCGAATCCAACACAGGGCTCTTCCCACTTGCGCGAGGCAATGCGATCGCGAATCTCCCTGATCTACCTCTGGCCTGCGTGATGCGCGTTGCACAAATGCATTCTCAGTGGCCTAGTATCGCCAGCCAAATCTCTCAAGTAGCCGCTTCATATCGATGCACTCGATCTTGAAGTGCCCACACACGTTTGGAATCTTTGCTGCGTTCGGCTTCAAACCTTCCTCCGTCACGACGCAACCACCACACGCGCCTGCCCGAGCAACGAGAAACGGATCAGCGACTGGCTGTCCGCGCAGTCGCTGCTTTTCCCCTATCAGCTGCTGAAAGTGCCTGACTTTGAATATATCCGCTACGATCTGCATCTCCGCCTCTGTCGGTGAGAGGAAAATGGCAGCGTTCAGTTTCGCCCACTCGGCAACATGTTCGCTCGTGTCCTGCAGTTCGAGTTCTTTTCGCACTTCGCGCACAGAGCCGATCTCTCCGCGCTGGATAGCATCGTTGAGCTGTTCCCAAAAGCTCGGAAAGACATCTGGATAGTAGTTGCCGAGAACGCGTATCGAACTCGTGTCGAGGATGTACACTCCCGGCTAGCCTCTACGCATCAGGTAGCCTTCAAACTTCTCGACGTTCTTGGCCCGCATTCTCAGGTGTTCTGCGACTTCAGACAGCGTTATCCGACCTGCTCGAAACTGCGCGAAGGTCAACTCAAGAAATCGCTTGCTGAAGTAGACCGACTGCGTTGCGTAGTAGTTTCCTCCGGTTTCGCCGCCGCCATCACGTGCTGGCTCATTCGCCCAGGTGTTCGTGAAGTACAAATACTCATCGGGTGTCACCAAGCCGCGATCCCGCGCCTTCCGCAGAATCACTTCTCGGCTGACGCTGTATCGTTCTGCCATCGCGGCAAGAA
Organism: Gemmatimonadaceae bacterium; assembly: GCA_031380785.1. GTDB lineage: Bacteria > Gemmatimonadota > Gemmatimonadetes > Gemmatimonadales > Gemmatimonadaceae > JACMLX01. Next base: position 5,729 of record JANMWU010000871.1, on the reverse strand, counting down.
ATCGCTCGGACTTCGCTGCCTGAAAGTCCTGCCACGGGAACCCTGAGTCTGGAACGAGAAAATCGGCTGCGAATCGATTGCAGGCCACCTCGAGCGCACGATCAGTAGAGGTGAATCGCGCCAGCTGACTGTAGTCGTTGCTCGAAATAGTGCTCACGCCGACCAGCAAATGCGCCAGCTCGTGAAATAGCGTGAAGACTTGGCGCGTGAATGACGTCGAGTTGTTTACGATGATTAGCGGAAAATCCGGGTCATCAAGACAGAACCCAGAAACTGTTCGATCCTGAAATGATCTCTTGAAGACAAAGACACCCACATCTTCGAGGGCACCGCGCCACTCTGCGACTGCCTTCTCTTCGTTACTCCATGTCAGCTGCGCTGAGAGCGACACACCTACGTATTCGCGCGCGATTTCTGCGAGCGCCGGTAGGTCGGATTCTCGCTGTGGCCGGAGGTCACGAAAAATCTGGCGCGATGCCAGGTTCTTTCCTCCAGTCAGTTCACGCAGCGATGCCTGAAACGCGTGCGCATCTCGAAGCGCATACAATGTGTCAGCGCTGAGCGCGGACGCATCTGTTTGCGGGAGTCTCCTGAATTCACGCTGCGCGGGAATCTCGTCAGGCGGCTCGGGTAGAAAAAATAGCGCGACTGGCCGCCTGTAAATCGACTCCGCTAGCGTTTCTAACTGGCCGTATGCTGGGTAAGCGCGGCCTTCCTCCCAACTCGCAATCGCATCGGTGGATTTCCCAAGGCGTTCCGCGACCTCGAGAATTGACAACCCGGCTCGTTCCCGCGCCCAAGTGAGGACGGCAGGATTTACCGATTTAGCGCGTTGAACCATGGCCAAGGCTAATACTTAGGAAAACTCGCGACTCGAATAGAAGCAGTAGGAATCGGCGCGCCAACTCAGCCGCCTCCCCCCGATATCTTTTCCATGTGATCGAAGTCTTAGTAGCGCGGCTTGACAATGATCTGTGCGTTTTGCCTAATTATAGCATATATGGCAAATATAGCAAAAGCGAACTCAATTCTTCACGCCCCATCCGCGCTGCGGAATCTCCGGGCAACATTGAATCTCTCTCAAGAAGAGCTGGCTGAAAGGATCGGCGTATCCTTCGCTACGGTGAATCGATGGGAAGGCGGCCACAGCAAGCCTCAGAAGGCCGCTCAGGAGGTAATTCAGGCGCTTATTGCCGAGTCTGGCATGAAGGCATTGGACCCTACGACAGGCCAAGAGAGCGCGGCGGCCGCCGTCACTCGGCGGCGTCGCTCCAGCTCGACAGCGGCGCCCACCACCAAGCCCATGGAGCAAATGCTCTGGGACGCCGCCTGCTCCATCCGCGGCGAAAAGGACGCAGCCAAGTTCAAGGACTACCTGCTCCCCCTGCTCTTTCTGAAGCGGTTGTCCGACGTGTTCGATGACGAGATCAATCGCCTGGCCGAGGAGTACGGCGACCTCACAACCGCGCTGGAGATTGCGGAGGGCGATCACTCGCTTTTGCGTTTCTACCTGCCCATCGAAGCACGATGGGGCGCGATCAGCGGCCGCGCGCCGATCGAGTGGCCGCTGGACGTGAACGGTGTCAGCTCGGCACCGAAGGACATCGGCGAACATCTGACAAAGGCCGTGCGCGCCGTAGTACGGCAGAACCCGACGTTGTCCGGCGTGATCGATGTGGTGGATTTTGCGGCGGAGCGGAACGGTGTGCGCGACATCAATCCGTCCAAGCTGCGCCTGGTGGTCGAGACGTTCTCCGACCCGCGCTACCGCCTCGGACTGGCCGACGTGCAGCCCGACTTCCTCGGCCGCGCTTACGAGTATCTGCTACGCAAGTTCGCGGAAGGATCAGGGCAGAGTGCCGGCGAATTCTTCACGCCGACCGAAGTCGGATTGCTGATCGCGCACATCATGCGGCCGCGCCCAGGCGAGGAATGTCACGACTACTGCTGTGGGTCGGCGGGCTTGCTGATCAAGCTGCAGCTGGTCGCGCGCGAACTGGATCCGATGTCGAAGGTGCCGCTTCGCCTCACCTGTCAGGAAACGCAGGCCGAGAGTTATGCGGTGGCGCAGATGAACGGCGTGATTCACGACATGCAAGTCGAGATCGCGCGAGGCGACACGATGATCAATCCGAAGTTCCGCACCAACGATGGCAAGGTGAAGGGTCACGACATCGTGGTGGCGAACCCGATGTGGAATCAGCCGTTCGAGCCGCACATCTTCGCCGATGATCCCTTCGATCGGTTCCGCAGCACGGGCGGTGTGACGACGGGCAAGGGTGACTGGGCGTGGCTGCAGCACACGCTCGCCTGTCTCAACGATCATGGGCGTGCGGCGGTGGTGCTCGATACGGGCGCGGTGACGCGCGGTTCCGGGTCGAAAAACGAGGACCGCGAGCGGAACATCCGGAAGTGGTTCGTCGATCACGATCTGATTGACGGAGTGATTCTGTTGCCGGAGAATCTGTTTTACAACACCACGGCGGCTGGGGTGATTGTGGTGTTGAACAAGCGGAAGCCGGCGGCGCGGAAGGATCGGATCGTGTTGCTGAATGCGAGTAAAGCCTTCAAAAAGGGAAAGCCGAAGAACTATCTGCCGGAAGACTCGCTGCGGCCGTTGGCGGCGGCGTATCTGAAGGGCGAGCCTGTTGTTGGCCAAGTTGCTGTTATCACGCGTGAGAAGGTTGTTGAGACGGATTACAACTTGAGTCCGAGTCGGTGGGCCGGCCAGGTGGATGCGTCGGAGGTCGGCTCGGTCACTGAGATATTGCGTCAGCTGGTTGCTCTCGATGTTGAGTCGTACACAATTTCCCATTCGCTCACTAAGCTCCTTGCCGGTACATCTGCATGAGTGTGTTTGAAGCCGTGCTTCCTGCCGGGATTACGTGGGCACGAGTTGGCGATCTCTATACAGTTACGCGAAAGCCGCGTGGCGGTGCGCTTGCAAATAGTGAGTCGATACCGTTCGCGCCTATGGATCTGATTCCACAAGGCGGGGCGTTTGAGCCGAAATACCAAATGCGGCGTCGCGATGAAATCACGAGTGGGACCTATTTCGAGAAGGGCGATGTCCTTGTCGCCAAAATCACGCCGTCATTCGAGAACGGGAAACAGGCGTTGGCACGAAACCTTCCTGGTGATTTTGGCTATGCAACGACTGAAGTGATCCCACTCCGGTCTCGCGTTGACGGTCAGGATCGGCGATTGCTCTTTTACTATTTGCTGCATCCTGACGTCCGAAGCGCTGTAGCTGAGCGAATGGAAGGTTCGACAGGACGGCAGCGAGTGCCAGAAAATGCACTTCTGGAGCTCCCGTATCCGCTTCTTGATTCCGCCGAGCAGTTGGTGGTTGCCGATGTCCTATTCCTCGTCCAGCAGGCGATTGAGGGAGCGCATACATCGCTTGAGAAACTCGATGCCCTCAAGCGATCAACAATGCGGAACGTTTTTACTAACGGGCTTCGCGGGGAATCGCAGAAGGAAACTGATATTGGATTGACGCCTGAGAGTTGGGCAAATCGTTCGTTGCTCCAACTTTGCGACATTCGCAGCGGCGGCACGCCACGAAAGTCTGTCGCGGAGCATTGGGCTGGAGAGATCCCGTGGGCCTCGGGAAAGGACCTCAAGGCGCCAACGCTTCACGACACAATCGACCACGTGAGCCAAGCGGGAGTGAAGGCTGGGAGCAGGATCGTGCCTGCTGGTGCAGTGCTGTTGCTCGTGCGCGGGATGGGATTGGCGAAAGACCTTCCTGTCTGTGTGATCTCGCGCCCAATGGCTTTCAATCAGGATCTGAAGGCACTAGTCCCGACGACGGAGATAACGGGCGCATACATTCGCTCCGCCATCTATTTCCGAAAAGCAGCGCTGCTTTCTCGAATCGTTCCCTCAGCGCACGGCACCATGACTCTGAATCTCGATGATGTCGAGAACTTCAGCATCCCGTGCCCCGTCAATATGGACGAACAACACGAAATCGTCGAAATCCTCGACGCCATTGACCGTAAGATCGACCTCCACAAACGCAAGCGCGCCGTCCTCGAGAAACTCTTCAACGCCCTGCTCCACAAACTGATGACCGGCGAAATCCGCGTCGCCGATCTCGATCTCTCCGCACTCGACACCCAAGTCACAGCCGGAGCCGCGGCGTGACCACGCCGGTTCGCTACCACCTCGGCCAGTTCCCGCCACGCGACATCGACTGGGCTCGCCTCGTTCCGCTGATCGGGAAGGCGAACGCTGCACTCGCGCGCTATGACGGCCTCGTCGCCGCGATTCCGAATGCCGCTGTACTACTGTCACCGCTCACCACGCAGGAAGCGGTGCTGTCGTCGAAAATCGAAGGCACCAACGTCACCATGGGCGAAGTGCTCGAGATCGAAGCAGGTGCCGATCGTTTGGTGTCGCAACCGAAGCGTGATGACGCCGAGGAGATCAAGAACTACCGCGCGGCGCTGAGCTTCGCGGCGAAGGCCGTTGCGGAGCGTCCGATTTCGCAACGAAGTGCATGCGATGCTGATGCAAGGTGTGCGCGGTCGTGATAAGGATCCGGGCGCGTTCCGCAATGAACAGAACTGGATCGGCTCCGCCGGCTCCACCATTGATCAGGCGTCGTTCGTTCCGATTCCGCAGGAACACCTCCTCTCAGGTCTCGATGACTGGGCGCGGTATGTGAGCACGCGTGACGAACGCGACCCGCTGGTGCAGCTCGCAATCGTGCACGCCGAGTTCGAGGCGTTGCATCCGTTCAAGGATGGGAACGGGCGGCTTGGGCGCATGATCCTGCCGTTGTTCCTGTACGAGCGGAAACTGCTCAGCGGTCCGAACTTCTACATGAGCGGCTACTTCGAAACGCGGCGCGACGAGTACATCGAACGGATGCGCGCCATCTCGCGTGACGGGGCGTGGACGGAATGGTGCGCGTTCTTCCTTGAGGGCGTCATCGAACAGGCGTCAGAGAACCAGAAGAAGGCACAGGCAATTCTGAACCTGTATCAGCGCATGTCGGGGCAGGTCGTGGAGCTGACACACTCGCAGTATTCCGGGAAGCTGGTGGATTTCTTGTTCTCGCGACCCGTCTTTGCCAGCGTCCACTTCGTGGCCGCGACGGGGATTCCTCGCAAGACCGCTTTGCGTCTGCTAACCATCCTTCGCGATGCCGGGATTCTCCGTTCTCTGGCGGAGGGGGCCGGCAGCCGTCCGGCCGTGGTGAGCTTTCCGGAGCTGGTAAACATCGCGGAAGGCCGGGTGGTGCTTTGAGGGCCATCGGTGAGACACAAACCAGTTTGCGTCTCATGAAACCAGCTTTGGTGAGCCACAAATTGATTTGTGTCTCACGGATGACCCACAAATCCGTTTGTGTCTCATGAAACAGGCTTTGGTGCGACACAAATCGATTAGTGTCTCGCGGATGACCCACAAATACGGGGCACGCGCCGATCGGTGCCTCAGTGTCTGACCTACACATCAGTGAATCGGGAAGCGTCCAGTTCCCGATGGTCAAACACGCGGTCGAGGTCGGCTGGACTGCCCTGACCCCGGACGACGCCAAGGCGCGCCGCGGCGGCATCGGCGGGATGCTCATCCGGGACGCCCTCTCCGCAGCGCTTACCCGCTTCAACCCGTGGCTCACGGCTGCCGCCGTCAACTCGATCATCGAAACGATCGACGCCCTCCCGGCCACGATGGATGGCAACCGCGAAATCCTGCTCTGGCTGCGCGGTGAGCGC
>JANMWU010000824.1:0-3376 GCA_031380785.1 Gemmatimonadaceae bacterium | reverse complement strand
GGCATCAACGGCTCGGGCAAGCACTGCAACTGGTCCATGGCCATCGCCGCCAGCAACCCGGAACTGAATGGCTTCAACCTGCTCAAGCCAGGCAAGACGCCACACCAGAATGTTCGATTCATGTTGTTCCTTGCCGCGGTGCAGAAGGCGGTGCACAAGCACGCCGGCCTGCTTCGCGCTGGCATTGCCACCAGCGGCAATGAACACCGTCTCGGTGCCAACGAAGCGCCGCCGGCAATCATCTCGATCTTCATGGGCGAAACGCTCACGAAGCTGATCGACGAAATCGCCGAGGGCCGCGCCGCCGGCAAGACTGCGGCTCAGCGCATGCTCGATCTCGGTGTCGCCAAGTTGCCGGAAGTCGCGCAGGACAACACCGATCGCAACCGCACGTCGCCGTTCGCGTTCACCGGCATGAAGTTCGAGTTCCGCGCCGTCGGTTCGTCGCAGTCCATCGCCTTCCCGGTGATGCTGCTGAACGCTGCTGCGGCTGAGGCCATCGCCGAGCTGACTGAAAAGCTCAAGCAGCAGCTGAAGGATGGAGTGGCCGTGGATGATGCGGTGCTCGCCGTCGTCAGCGAGGCATTCCGCGAGACGAAGGCGGTACGCTTTGAAGGGAACGGCTATTCGGCCGAGTGGGTTGACGAAGCCGCGCGTCGCGGCCTGCCGAACTTCCGCAAGACACCCGAAGCGCTGGAGCAGCTCATCACGTCGCAGTCGCGCCAGACGCTCACGTCGCTCGGCATCCTCTCCGACGCTGAACTCGAAAGCCGCTTTCACGTGCGCATGGAGCGGTACGTGAAAGACGTGATGATCGAATTGATCACACTGAAGGAGATTGTCGACGCGCTGATTCTGCCCGCCGCGTTCTCGTACTACGGTACACTCGCATCCGCCGCAGCCAACGCGCACACGGCCGGAATCACCGTTGTGCCGCAGGTGGCGCAGGCGAACCACATCGGGACGATGATCCAGGAATTGCAGTCGCGCCGTGATGCGCTGGTGAGCGTGATCGACCGTGCTGATGGCTTGCACCACGATCCGACGGCACAGGCCAAGCTGCTGACGAGTGCCGGTACGGAGGCCGCAGAAGCGGTTCGCGAACGATGCGATGCACTCGAGCTGGTCGTGGCCGACGACACTTGGCCGCTGCCGAAATATCGCGAGATTCTGTTCCCCGTTTGAGGTCGTAGCATGGAAAGTCGTGTGATGCGGTGAAATCGGCGGGCGGGGTGCTACTTCAAAGGCAATCCGCCCGTCATCTTTCCTGGAGCACGCTCCAACCCCTCCAATTGCTCCCGTGTCACCTGCCATGAATCTGACCGCATTTGTCGTGCGCTGTCGCGCGGCGGCAATTGTCGGAGCGGCCCTGTTCGGACCGATGCTCGGCGCACAGGCAGCAGTGCCGGATACTGTGAGCAGCACGTTGCTGCTTGGTGCTCACCCGTGGCTCTCCTCGGGCGGTCGATTCGTGGACGTGCAGCGCGCTGTGCGTGACATGCGCAACGCCGATGCAACCGTAGCGCTGCGTTGGACGAATGCGCAGGGTGGCGCGCTGGCCTCGGCGCGTACGACCCTGTCTCACATCGGCAACGACCCTGAGACGTCGCACGCCGACCACGCCGATGTCGCGTTGCTCGACAGTGTGGCGCGACGCTTCGACTCAGTGCACGCCACCGCTGTCGAGCGCGGACTGTTTGAGCTCGCGATCGATATTGCGGTCGCGCGTCACGCGTTCCTGCACACGCAGGGCCGCGTCGATCCATCACGCGTACACGCCGAGTGGTCGCTGACGGCAGCCGATGTCGATCTGACAGGCGTACGCAACACGCTTGCCGCTGGCGGCGACGCTGGCAGCACGTTCAGCGCTCTCGAACCGCAGACGCGCAGCTACCAGTTGCTGGTGGCCGGCCTGGCTGACGTGCGCCGTGAAGATGCAGACAGCAGTGAGCGCTTGCCGGCCGCGCCGGTTCACGCCGTGCACGTCGGTGGCCGATACGCCGACGCACGACCGCTCGCGCGCGTGCTCATGCGGCTCGGTGAACTGTCCCAGACTTTCAACACCACCGGCCTCCGCAAGACGTACACCAAACCGCTCTCGGACGCGGTGGCGCGCTGGCAGAATCGCAAGCTGAAAAAGGGTTATGTCACAGGCACGCTGACTGACTCGTTGCTTGCTGTGTTGCTCGACGAGTATCGCAGCCGCGGTGATCGCCTCGCGATGGCGATCGAGCGCTGGCGTTGGTTGCCACGCTCATTTCCGAACGAGCCGCTGGTGGTGAACCTTCCGGAATACCGGCTGCACACGTACTCGCGGTTTCAGGGCGATTCAGCCGATCCGATGAGCATGAATGTCGTGATCGGTCGCGCCGATTCGAACGCAACACCGGTGTTCGCCGCCAACATGACGCAGGTGGTGTTCAGCCCGCAGTGGCATGTGCCGAAGTCCATCATGCTGAAGGAGATCCTTCCCGCCGCGACCAAGGACGCCGGCTATCTGGAGAAGCACAATTACGAGCTCACATCCGGCAGCGGCCGACTGCTGGCGACCAACGCGCGCAACATTGCCCGAATCGGAACCGGTGTCATGGTCCGTCAGCGATCCGGCGACGACAATTCGCTTGGAAAGGTGAAATTCCTGCTGCCGAATCCGTACGACATTTATCTGCACGACACACCGTCGCGCAGCCTGTTCTCACGCGTGCGTCGCGATTTCAGCCACGGCTGCGTGAGACTTGGCAATCCGATGGCGATGGTCCGATACGTCCTCGGCACGCAGCCCGTCTGGACCGATTCCAAAATCACCGAAGCGATGAATTCCGGTGTCGAAATGTTTGTGCGCGTGCCAAAGCCGATTCCGGTCCTGATCGTGTATCAGACCGCAGTCGCCGATCCCGATGGCTCCGTGCGCTACTTCAACGACGTATACGGCCACGACCGTTCACTCTCGGACGCGTTCGACAAGGTCCGCTGATCAATCGGCGTCTCTGGGCGCCAACGGAAGCCGCACGGCTCAGTGCCGAGCCGCAGTGACCCCGAACTGAGATGTCAGATAGGCCACCAGCTCCGGACGCTGCGCCTCGGTGAGCGGTGCACCCCATGCGACCATCTGTGTGACAGTCTTCTCCCAGCCCGCCGAGTCCTTCCGTTGCTGCACGATCATCGAGGCAGAGTGGCAGATGATGCAGTTGGCCATCACCAGGTCGTGACCTGGGCCTGCCGGTAGCGCAGCCAGCGACGCTCCCTCGGCAACGCCAATCTCCCGCGTCAGCTCGGCGGAGGGTAGCGGCACGCTCGCACCGGCCGGCATTGCCGCGCGCTTCGCACAGGCTGTGGCGATCAGCACCACCGCCATGCTGCGTGACAGTGCGCGAAA
>JANMWU010000817.1:0-1635 GCA_031380785.1 Gemmatimonadaceae bacterium | reverse complement strand
TCGATCTTGTAGTAGTCGGCCGTGACACTGAGCGCAGGTACGGGCTGCCAGGTGACGCCACCACTCAGATTCTTGCTCTTCTCCGGCGTCAACGGCTTTGCCCCCAACAGCTGCGCCGCCCGACTTGAAACTGGGAAGGTGCGAACCTCGAAGGGAATGCCGCCGATGAAGTTCGTCGACGTGGCTGTGAACCAGCTCTGCTGCAGCGACGGCGCGCGGAAACCTGTGCTGTATCCGCCACGCACAGCGAACTGCGGCACGGGCGCGAAGCGTGCGGTGACCTTGCCCGTCGTCTGGTTGCCGAAGTCTGAATAATTCTCGTAGCGCACCGCACCACCAACCAGCAACATTTTCGTCAGATCAGATTCGACGTCGGCGTAGAGCGACGTGTTGTGACGCGACGCATTGGTTTCGTCGGTCGGACGGAAACCGGGGAACACCTGTGAACCTGCCGCCGCGACACGCGCGGTCGGATTGCCGCTAGCATCGAGCACCGGCACCTTGCCATCCTGCCACGAGCCTGGCTCACCCTGCGTGATCTGAAATTGATCCTTGCGCCATTCAGCACCCGCGGCCAGGCGCACGGGCACCGTGCCGGCCTTCACCTCGCGGAACAGATCGAGATTCGACGTGGCCTGACTGAAGATCAGCGTGCCTGCATCATACGCTGTCTTGCTGGCGTTGCCGAACGACGCGTTGTTGGTGTTGCTGATCAGGAAGTTGTGCGAATTGCGCCCGATGGTCTGGCTCAGATCCCACTTCCATCCCGCTACACTTCCTTTCGCGCCCACAGCGCCGGAGCCGTCCCAGAGCGTGCTGTTGATCAGCGGCAGGAACCCGTTCGGATAAAGCGAGCGAATGGTGCGATCATCGTTCGGTCGACGCCAGAAACCCGGTGCTGTCGCCTTGCGACGACTGCCACCACCGAACGCGTAGAGTTCGATGCCGTTGGCAAAGCTGGTGCCGGTGGAGAGCATGCCGACGAGATCACTCGTCTGCGCATCACCGTAGGTGTTGTTGATGCGATCGCTCGCCGCTTCGCGCGCATCGCCGGCGAAGTACTGCACCCGTGGATCTGCAGACGATCGATCGGTCCGCTGACGATCGCGCACTTCGAAGCCGGTGTGGAAATAGCTGCCACTGTTGTTCGCGACGCCGGCATTCGCCGACCCCTGCCACACGCGCCCATCGCCCAGCGACGTGACGCCCGACTGCAAATTGAGCTCGCTCGGCGCGTTCGTCTTGAGCACGATGTTGATCACGCCGGCGATGGCGTCGGAGCCATACTGCGCCGCCGCACCGTCCCGCAGCACTTCAATGTGATCGATCATGCTCGCCGGAATCGCGTTCAGATCCACCGCGCTCTGCCCGCGACCAACGGTACCGTTCACGTTGATGAGTGCCGCCGTGTGACGACGTTTCCCATTGAGCAGCACCAGCACCTGGTCAGCGCCCAATCCCCGCAGCGTCGCCGGTCGCACCGCATCGGTGCCATCGCTGATCGCGCTGCGCGGAAAGTTCACGCTCGGCGCCAACGCCTGAATCATCTGCGCCGTCTCGGTGCGGCCCGTCGCCTTCAGATCCACCGCACTGAACACGTCCACCGGCACCGGCGACTTGGTCACCGTGCGCTCC
>JANMWU010000776.1:0-3447 GCA_031380785.1 Gemmatimonadaceae bacterium | reverse complement strand
TGGCGTTGACCGCTGCACCCGGCCGAATTTCAGCGCAGTCGCCCACGATCGATCCACGACTCTACGCCGGCCTGACCTGGCGAAACGTGGGCCCGTTCCGCGCCGGACGTGTCAGCGCGGCGAGCGGCGCGATTGGACAGGTCGGGACATTCTACGCCGGCTTTCCCGGCGGTGGTCTCTGGAAGACGACGAGTGCCGGCACCACCTGGCTCCCGGTCTTCGATGCGGTGAAGAGTGTGTCATCCATCGGTGCGGTGGAGGTCGCGCCATCCGATCCGAACGTCGTGTACGTCGGCACCGGCGACATGATCACCGGCGGCACGCTGGATCAGGGGAATGGCGTGTACAAGTCCACCGACGCCGGTCAGACGTGGCAGCCGATCGGACTCTCAGGCAGTCGCCACATTCAGACCATACTCGTCGATCCGCGCAATCCCGATATCGTGATGGTCGGCGCCTTGGGCGATCATGTCGCAAAAAGCGACGTGCGCGGCGTGTATCGCAGCACCGACGGCGGACGCACATGGAGCAAGCACTCTACATCGATGACGCAACCGGTATCGCGAAGCTGGCGCGCGCCTTTGACGTGCCCGACGTGATCTTCGCCACCAGTACCAGGCACTACGCGTCACCGACCTACGCGGCGGGATCGTATCGTTCATGGCAGTTCAGTCTTGGTCCCCGCCCCGCTGCTGATACGGGTCGCACCGGCACCGCCATTTACAAATCGGTCGACAATGGTGCGACATGGCACGCAGTGACTGGCACCGGCCTGCCGCGACTGGAAGGCCGACTGTCGATCGCCGTCGCCATGCACACCAATGCGCAGCGCGTATTCCTCATCTCCAACTCGGCCCTGTACCGCTCGGACGACGGTGGCGCGGCATGGCGGCAGATGGCCGCCGATGATGAACGCATCAGAAACGGCCAGGACGGCTACAGCTGCGGCGTGTACGTCGATCCGCAGAATCCCGACATCATGTACACGCTGAACACGGCGAGCTACAAGTCCACCGATGGTGGCGCCACGTTCGCGGGCTTCAAAGGCGCCCCGGGCGGCGACGATCCACAGCAGATGTGGATCGATCCCACCAACGGCCAGCGCATCTTCATGGGCCTCGATCAGGGTGCAACGATTTCGCTCGACGCCGGCGCCACGTGGAGCTCGTGGTACAACCAGTCCACGGAGCAGGTGTATCACGTCGCCAGCGACAACAGCTTCCCCTACTTCGTGTATGCCACGCAACAGGATGCCGGGGCAATAAGAACGCGCAGCCGAGGCAACTACGGCGCGGTGACGATGTTCGACTGGAATCCCGTGAACGGCTGGGAATGGGGCTCGATGCGCCCTGATCCGCTGAATCCAAACGTTGTGTATGCGAGCGGCGCCGGAATCGTGAAGATTTCGTATCCGAGCGAGCAGTACATCAACGTCAGTCCCGCGCTCGATCCGGCCGCGAAGGCGCGTAGTACTTCGTCGCTGCCACTGGTGTTCGCGCCGTGGAACCAGCGTCAGTTGATCGCAGGCCTCAACTACGTGGTGTCGTCGCTGGACGGCGGCGCGCACTGGACGCGGATGAGCCCCGAGCTGGGCATTCCCGCCGGACTCGATTCCGCAGCCGCGGCCAACACGCGCGGCGGCCGCGGTGCCATCGAAACGCTCGCGGCGTCGACCGTGGCGCGCGGGCTGCTCTGGGCCGGCACGAACAACGGGTTGATCCACGTGACACGCGATGGCGGCACGACGTGGAAGGACGTGAGCATCGCGGCGCTGCCGAACGTCAGGCGTGCCAACATCTCCATGATCGAGGCATCGCATCACGATGCCGGCTCGGCCTACGCCGCCGTGGAGTATCTCCGCACCGGCGATCATACGCCGTATTTGTATCGCACGCGTGACTTCGGTCGAACCTGGACCAAAATCGCAACGGGACTGCCCGCGGACGAACCGAGTGGAAGCTTCCTGCGCGCGGTGCGTGAAGACGGCAGCAGGCGCGGTCTGCTCTTTGCCGGCACCGAGAGCGGCATGCATGTGTCGTTCGATGATGGAGACCACTGGCAATCACTGCAGCAGAATCTGCCGAACACCCCGGTGCGCGACATCGAAGTGCGCGGGAACGACGTGATCATCGGCACGCACGGTCGCGGCATCTGGATTCTGGACGACGTGGCAATGCTGCGGCAGGTGACAGCATCCATCGCGATGGAACCGGCGCATCTGTTCACGCCCGGCGACGCGATCCGGATGCACCGCAACGTCGGCTGGAACACACCGCTGCCACCGGAGATTCCGCACGCGCTGAATCCACCCGATGGCGCGAGCATCGACTACTGGCTGGCGTCGAAGCCGGGCTCCGCCATCACGCTCGATGTGACCGATGCAACCGGCGCGGCGGTTCGGCATTACTCGAGTGTGACGCCCGCCGCGGTGGCGGACGCCGTGCGTCCTCCGCATCCCAACTTCTGGATTGAAGCGCCCTACGGGATGCCGGCCAACGCCGGCACGAACCGGATGACGTGGGATCTGCGGGACGACGCACCACCTGCATTCGTGCACAGCTTTGAGATCAATGCGAATCCCGGGCTGACACCGGCGTCGCCTGAAGGTGCGCTGGTTTCACCGGGCGTGTACATGCTTACGCTGCGGGTTGATGGGCATGCGTATGTGCAGCACGTCACGGTGCGGAACGATCCGCGTTCGCCGGCCAGCGCAGCAGCTCTGCAGGCACAGCGCGCACTGCAGACACAAATCACGCGCGGCATCGGTGCGACATGGGATGCGGGGCAGCAGGTATTGGCGCTGCGCGCGAGCGTCGCAAAGGCGACGGGAGAGTCTTCGGCCGCGGCACGAACCGCCCTGACAGCGACACTCGACAGCGTCATCGGCGGCCCGGGCACGAGTGCGAACTTCAAGGGCATCAACGGTGCGTTCGTGAGCCAGCTCATGGCACAGGAGAACGCCGACATGGCGCCGACGCCATCGATGCGTGCGGCGTATGCAGCGACGTGCAACGAGCTCGCAGCGCTCAAGGTTCGGTGGCGCGCCATCCTGACAACGACGGCGGCGGCACTCAGGTCGCAACTGTCGCCGGAGGACGCGGCGAGCCTGGCGGTCCCGTCTCACTCGGCCGACGCAGGTGCGTGCGCGGCATTGTGACCTGCGGATAACGAGAAACACCGTCGAATTTCAGCAGAGGCGCACGCGCGTGTTGTGCGAATGCCATTTCCGAAGGCCGCACAAAGCCCGCGACGCGCAATCAGTCGCGCGCCGCGGGCTTTGAATTCGTCGGCGTCCTTTTTACCGCAGCGGCGCACTCACGATATCGCTGGATGATGTCGCGCGCACTTCACCCGAGCTCGATCGAAGCTCCGCATACACATGATACGGCGTGTTGTACGAGACGATCGGGCCCTCGAAATCGACGAGCGATGTGGTCGGGAGGACTC
>JANMWU010000763.1:0-4580 GCA_031380785.1 Gemmatimonadaceae bacterium | reverse complement strand
CCCCGCAGCCAGCGCTCCACTTCGTCCAGATCACTGAGACTCAGCACCTCGATGTCGAGGCTTGAATCGTAGTAGTAGTTGGTTCCGCGACTCATCGGTGGCGCCAGAATACGAAATGGTTTTTCGACCAGCGCTTCCATCTCCTCGGCGGTGTCGAAGCGCCCCAGCCGGTTCGCGCGGTCTCCGACAATTCGATAGACCTCGAACTTGCGATTCAACTGATCGAATCGCACCAGCATGTCCCACTCAACCGCGGCGTCGAGCTGATTGTTGAGGCGATCGTTTCGCCAGAGTTCACAGCGAAAGTGCAGTCGCGCCGGAAACCCGCCGCGCAACAGCTCACGCAAATCGCGCGACGCGAGCACCGACCGCGGCGCAAAGCTCGGACCATCCGCACCGCCCACTGCGCGCGACGGCAGCTGTACGTCCAGTCGCGCATCCTCCTGCGCCACCAGCGCCCGCGCTCCGCTCACCGACGCGATGCTGATGAACACCGCAGCTGCCAGTGCGCGTACGGCGCGTCGGCGGGGAATCGTGCCCGCGCTCACTAGTAGCGTCGCACCAGACGAACGAACAACTGCACGCCGTGCGCTGGCGGCGAGCCGAGCGCCCGTGCGATGTACACGCCGCCCTGTCCGATCTCGAGACCAGCGCCAACACTCGTCTGCAGCGCGTTGAGTCCGAGCGGCGCGTCAGCCGACACAGGATCTTTCGGCGCGCGCGGTGTTTTGAGCCAGCCCCGACCTATGTCGCTGAACAGCACCCAGCCGCCGTAGCCACTGCGGTCAGGCTGAATCATGCGCGACCCGCCGAAGAGATCCACCAGCCAGCGGATATCGTGCCGGTAGTCCACGCTGGCGAGAAAAATCCGGTCGCAGAGCGCCGGAGTTCCGGGCAACGCCGTCGAGTACTGACACTGAACGCCATCGGGGTTGCCGATGGGCACCCGGAAGGCAAAGCCCGTATTGGCGCCGGGGCCGCTCAGCGACAATCGGCGCTGCAGCGGCAGCGGATCACCATGCAGCCAACCGCCCACAATCACTCGGGCATTGAGCTGCGCCGATGGCGACAGACGGCTGTACCGACGCAGGTCGAGAATGCCGCGACCGTATTCCACGTGACGGCCCGCCGACGGAACCGGCACCGCCACTTCTGTGCCGTAGGTCGCCTGTTTACCGACTCCGAGTTCGTAGTCGCCTTGCAGCCACCAGCCCGAGCGCGGCCGCACCGGGTCGGTGCGGGTGTCATACACAAGGTGCAGGATCGTGCGCCTGTATTGCGCACGATCGAAGTCCGGATTCTGTCGCCACAGCGTGTTGTTCTTCCACAGCGAGAACGGCGTCAGCGTGCGTCGTGGGCGCCATAGTTCATCGGTGACTTCGATTGTGGCACGAAATGCCTTCCCGTCGCGATAGCCGAACACGCCGCTGCCACCGTGCCGGTCGAAATAGTCGCGATAGTCGCTGTGCCCGAGAAATGCGCCGAGGCCGACTTCGACTGCGCTCAGCTGCCAGTCCTCAACTGGCGCCACGACGTCGAAGAGGCGACCGCCGATGGTATAGTGCTCATTGCGCCCGAACCGCAGCTCCACGCGCGCATCGTGTCCGACGTTGTTGCCATTCCACTCGAGTCGCGTGCCGGTGCGAAAAATTCCGAACAGATCTGCCGCCACCGTTCCGGCTCGCGTTCGATAGCGGATCCGCGGACCGAATTCGATCGGCAGCCCTTCCACGCGATTGTACGTGCGCATCAGCGCCAGTCGCAGCCCGATGGCGGACTTCTGCTCACCGCGTCCGATCAGTCGCCACACTTCATCGAACGGCGCTTCGAGATGCAGCGTACCGTCGTCGATCGCGTAGCGCACCGAATCCGCTTCAACACGCAGCGCGCCGATGCGGGCACTGTCGGTGCCAATGGCGCGACCGCCAATCACGGCCACTTCGCCGCTGACGGTCGCTGTGGATGTGAATTCCACATCGCCATCCACCACCAGCAGCGATCCGTCAATAGTGCCCGCGATGCGCACTGGTCCGCCGATCACCGCCAGAGATCCGCGGATGACCGAGTCACGCGCGAGAGCGTACGGCGCCTTCTCGCGGCGCGTGGCTGGCGCGTTGTAGAGCGCCTCGGCCTGCTCACGTTCGCGACGCGAGAGCGCCTTGGTTGAGCAGGTTCTCCCGCCAACTGAATCGCGGCAGGTGGACCAGATCGGTTGCTGCGCCGCCGCCGTGACGCTGCACACGGCTCCAACGGCCGCGCCGGCGATCGCGCGACGCACGCTCATGTGTCGCCGCGCCCGTCGTGCATGCCGCCGCCGATGCCGAGTCGCTTCATGCGACGGTAGAGATTCGGTCGATCCGTCTGCAAACGCCGCGCCGCTTCAGCCACGTTGCCGGTGGAGTCGTCGAGCGCGCGCACGATCATCTGTCGCTCATACATGTCGAGCGCGTCACTCAGTGGCAGCGCCGGCGCGTCCAGGCGCGACGTTGAGGAGGGTGTGGTGATACGCTCGGTGCCGCGTGTCGCCGGCAGCACATCGTGCACGTCACCCACGCGCAACTGCCGTCCCGGATAGAGAATCGCCAGGCGCTCAATGATGTTTGCAAGTTCGCGCACATTGCCCGGCCAGCGATGCGCGCGCAACGCCGACATCGCCTCGTCGGTGAACGTTGGTGCGGCGTTACCGCTGCGCGTGCGATGCAGCGCCGTGAAGTGCAGCACCAGCTGGTCGATGTCCTCGACCCGTTCACGCAGCGGTGGCAACGTCATCGGGATCACGTTGAGACGAAAGAACAGATCTTCGCGGAAGACGCCGTCGTGCACGGCGCTCACGAGATCGCGATTCGTCGCCGACACGATCCGCACATCGACCCTGATCGGCTTCGAACCACCGACACGCTCGATCTCGCGCGCCTCGATCGCCCGCAGCAGCTTCGCCTGCGCTTCGCTGTTGAGATCTCCGACTTCATCCAGAAACAGTGTGCCACCATGCGCCAGCTCGAAGCGGCCGATGCGACGCTCGGTGGCGCCGGTGAACGCGCCGCGCTCATGGCCGAACATTTCGCTCTCGACGAGATCACGCGGAATCGCCGCGCAATTCGTTCGCACGTACGCCTTGTCGCGCCGCGGACTGCCGGCGTGCAGCGCGCCCGCCACCAGCTCTTTACCCGTGCCCGATTCGCCGGAGATCAGCACCCGCGCATCGCTCGGCGCCACGCGCGCGATCAGTTCGCGTACCTGCGCCATCGCCGGACTGTCGCCCACCAGACCCCCGGCCAGACCGAGATCTTCGCGCAGTGTGCGTGCCGCGCGTCGCGTCTGCCGCAGCTCCAGCGCGGAGGCGAGCGCCAATAGCGTGCCTTCCGGCGTCAGCGGTTTCTCGAGAAACGTGAACGCGCCCAGTCGCGTCGCCTTCACAGCGTCACTCAGTCCGGCGCGCCCGCTCATCATGACCACCGGCAGCTCCGGAAAGCGCTCGCGGAACTTGCCCAGCGTGTCGAGGCCATCGGTGTCGTTGGGCATCATCAGGTCGAGCAGTACGACGTCTGGTTCGGCCTCGACCGCGCGTGCAAATGCGGAGTGGCCATCGGGTGCGTCGCGGACTTCATAGCCCTCCGCGGCCAGCAACGCGCCCACCATTCGCCGGATGTTGGGTTCGTCGTCGACGATCAGAACGCTCGGCATGTGAGGTCTGTCAGGTCGGCGCCGAACTGCGCTCGCTGAGCACCTTGGTCACGAAGCGCTGACCTTCGCTGATCCGCTCGACCTCCACCGACATCGCTTCCACCGCTGATTCAATCCGCTGCAGCCGATCGGTCGTGTCGCGAGACGGCAGCGCTGTCTGCTTCGCCGCGCTGCGGTTCACGAGGGCCTTGAGGAAGCCGAACACGGGATACGCGGCGACCATCAGACAGAAGCCGACGATGGCCGTTGTTGCGATCGACTGCACGCCTGGTGGGATGTCTCTCGGGAACGGGAATTGTGTTCCGGACCCGAAGCCGCCGGGTATGCGGACAATGCCGCCTTGTCCGCCACCGGTCGCACCATCGATCGTGATCGTCTTGCCACCGCGCTGAATTGTGATCACGCCGGGTGCCGGTGTTTCGCCGACCACCACATCCGGCGACGTCGGAGCAGTTGGTGGTGTGGGAGCAGTCGGCGCCTGTATCGCGCCGCCACTGCTGCGTTGAGCAAACAAAGTCACATCATGCACGTGGTACCTCCACCCGTTCGCGGTCCGATAACAGCCGCGTCGTAAATCGCTGACCTTCGCTGATGCGTTCGACTTCGACCGCCACGGATTCTATCCCCGCTTCCATGCGCGCGAGACGCTGCGTCACATCCGCCGACAGCGCCGCTGGCGTCGCGCCGCGCATTTTCAGCCGGAAGCGGTACGTCAGTGCCACGATCAGCACGATCGCCGCCGCCATGATCGCAACGCCGCCGACGATGTACGGGCCAGGGTCAACCTGCTCCTGCTGCTCGACTTTGACCGGAAACCCAACCTGCGCCAGCGCGTCCGCGGACGGATTCTGGAGCGTGATCGTTTTGCCGTCGGCCGTGGTGATCGTGATCGTCAC